>JAJZTU010000156.1 GCA_021848765.1 Bacillota bacterium | reverse complement strand
GGGGAGCGGCCGGTAGCCAATGCCTTAGTGATACTGTAGATGCAGCGCTCTTGATAGCAAGACGGCGAAGAGTGGCCCGGAACAAGGTAATGCCCGTTAGATTGATGTGTTAAGCAGGATTTTAGCCTTTTCAGGTCGAATTTGTATCTAATTTTAGGCCTGAGAAGGGAGGGCAGTACCGTGGCAGTTACCAATTGCGCACTTTGTTTACGGGATTTACCGATATTCGAAGGAATTGAAATTAAAAGCTTTGAGGATATTTGCTCCGGAACTACTAAAAAAGTATTTCAAAAAGGCGAGTTGATCTTTAGCCAGGGAAGTCCGGCGGATACTATATTTCTGATCAAAGAGGGCAGTGCTAAACTCGCCCAGGTAACCGAGGATGGCAGAGAGGTAATCTTAAGCATCCTGGGTAAAGGGGACATTGTTGGGGAGACCGCTCTCTTTCAAAGGAGGGAACATTTGGCGAGCGCTATTGCCTTGGAAGAATCCAAGGTTTGCTCGATCAGCCATAAGCAGATGGAAAAGCTGATTATGGACCAGCCTCTTCTGGCCATGCAGCTTATCACCAACCTGGGGAAGAAGTTTTACTCAGTTATGGAGCAAAAGAGTGAGCTGTACTCCCAGACAGTAGAACAGCGGGTCCTGAAGCTTTTGGTGCGCCTGGCCAGAGAACACGGCCAACCGGTCCCTGAGGGTTGTCTCATCCCCCTGAAACTGACCCAGCAGGACATTGCCAACATGCTGGGGGTTTCCCGGGTCATGGTTGTCCAGGTACTCAAGGAACTCCGGAAAGCAAACCGCCTGGATAAGCAAGGCAAGTACTATGTACTGCGGGACAGGTGTTTTTAAGATGGTAAGATAGAACAGGGCGTGGAACGATCCACGCCCTGAATGTTTTACGGAAACAGGGCTACTTTTTAGGTTGCTCAGGTTCAGGCTTTACGGTCTCGATAGCTTTTTGGGCAAATTGCCTAACAACTAATTGCTCAACAGGCACCTTTTCCTTCAATTCCCCGGCGGTTTTCATAATTTCCTGCAGATGCTCAAAAGCCTGGGTTTTCGGCATAGGATCAGTCATCCAAGTATCCTGGGCTTTATACCGTTTCACAGCGGTGAGCAGTACCTGGCGGTCCAGGTCGGGGAAGGACGGGGCGATGGCTTCGGTGATTTCCTCAGGAGTATGGCCGGCTACCCATAACTGGGCACGGTAGATAGCATTGGTAAACTTTTGCACGCTACCGGGATTATCCTGAATATATTTTTCCGTTGCCATAAAGCCTGTAAAGGGTACCTCTCCACCTGCTGTGCCAAAGGAGGCCACAATATAGCCGGCTCCTTCCTTTTCCAGGAGGGAAGCGGTAGGCTCGAAGAGCTGGATAAAGTCCCCGGTCCCGCTCTTAAAGGCACCTGCGGTAGCGGTAAACTGGATGTTTTGGATTATAGTCAAATCTCTTTGCGGGAGGAGTTTATTTTGTTTAAGTATGTACTCATTGACCATCTGGGGCACACCGCCCTTGCGGCCGCCAATGACGGTTTTGCCTTTTAAATCAGTCCATTTGAATTCGGGCATGGGCTTCCTGGCCAATAAGAAGGAACCATCCCGTTTGGTGAGTTGGGCAAAGGAATAAACCTTATTCGGAGAGCCCTGCTGGCGCACATAGATGGTGGTTTCCGGGCCGGTGAGGCCAATATCGGCATTGCCCGACACCAGGGCCGTCATGGCTTTGTCTCCCCCCCAGACCGTGCTGAGTTCAATTTCCAGACCCTCTTGGGCAAAGAACCCCTTGTGCAGGGCTACATACTGCGGGGCATAGAAAACAGAATGCACTACCTCCGAAAGCCTTACCTTCACCTTTTCCGGCGGGGGTTGCCCCCTGCCAGTGCAACCCGCAAAAGTAAGTGCCAGCACCGCTGTCAGGAAGACAAAACTCAAGCGAGCCCAATAACTTTTGCCCATACTTTCCTCTCCCTTCATATAGATGGATTCGGTAAATTATACTCCCGGGCAAAAGTTTTATTGCGAATAACCTGGGAAAAAGTGCATAGGAATTCTTACTGGTACTATGTTAATTTTTTGATTCCGGGGGGTAATGAGTGTGAAGAATGTTAGAAAAGCTTTGGGCTGGGGTTTGGGGGCTGCGGTAGGAGTAGGGGGCATAGGCAGCGGCTTGTTCCTGCTGGTGATTCTGGCTAGCGCGGAAGCAAGCCTGTACATAGTCCCCTGGGTAAGGGCAGTATGGCTGATAAGCGCCCTGGCGGGTGGCTTTGGGTCAGGCTTTGCTGCCAACAGGAAGGGTTGGTTGGCCGGGGGGTTTTTAGGCCTGTTTTGGGGAAGCATTATGAGCCTGACCGTCCTGCAGGTAATACCTGATTCGCTCGGGATGGGGATTGCCAGGGCTCTCCTGACTACCGGTTGTCTGTTAGGTGCGGTAGGTGGGATTGTTGGTATTAATTACCGCGATCGGCTGTATGCCCTTCCGGGGATGTCTGTAAGCCAAGGTAGAAGCAGGCGCTACAAAGGTTAAGCACCGGGCGGCTTGAAGGATGAATCAGCTGACTTGACATAGTGCCGCCAGGGCGTATAATATAAAGAATAGAAGTCCAGACTGGTAATAAGGCCTTGAAAGGGAGGAGTAACCTGCCCGGTTGCACAGAGAGGGGAACTCATGGCTGGAAGGTTCCCCGGGCTAAAAGCAGGTGAAGGTCGCCCCGGAGCCCCGGTGTTGAATTCAGGAGTAGACACCGGCGGGTATGCCCGTTATAGCTGAGGAGAGTCAGGTTTTGTGCCTGAAAGCCGGGTGGTACCGCGGAAGAACACTTCTTTCGTCCTTGCGACGAGAGGAGTTTTTTATTTTTTTTAAGGAGGACTACGATGACTGTGGATCAGAAATTAAACATCCCCACAACCTATGACCCCGGCCAGGTGGAAGGGAAGTGGTACAAGTACTGGGAGGAAAACAAATTTTTTCATGCCGGGGTAGACAAGGATAAACAGCCTTTTACCATAGTGATGCCCCCACCGAATGTAACCGGGGCCCTGCACATGGGACATGCTATGGATAACACCCTTCAGGATATTCTCATCCGCTGGCGGAGAATGCAGGGCTATAATGCCCTGTGGGTACCCGGGACCGACCATGCCGGAATTGCCACCCAGGCCAAGGTAGAGGAGCAAATCGCCCTAGAAGGGACCAACAAGTACCGGTTGGGCCGGGAGAAGTTCCTGGAGAGAGTATGGGCCTGGAAGCATCAGTATGGAAACCGGATTACCACTCAGCTGCGCAGCCTGGGCACTTCCTGTGACTGGGACCGGGAAAGGTTTACTATGGACGAAGGCTGCTCCCGGGCTGTGCGGGATATCTTTGTGGACTGGTATAAGCAAGGCCTTATTTATCGTGACAACTATATAATCAACTGGTGCCCGGGCTGCCAGACCACCATATCTGACATCGAAGTCGAGCATGAGGATACCGAAGGAAAATTTTATCACATCCGCTACCCGGCTAAGGATGGCAGCGCCGGTGTAGTGGTTGCCACCACCCGTCCGGAGACCATGCTGGGCGATGTGGCTGTAGCGGTCCATCCTGAAGATGAGCGCTATACCGGCCTGATTGGCAAAACCCTGCTCCTGCCCATTGTGGGCAAGGAGATTCCGGTTATAGCCGATGCCTATGTGGACCGGGAATTTGGTTCCGGGGTGGTAAAGATTACTCCGTCCCATGACCCCAATGACTTTGAAATCGGCCAGCGCCACAATCTTCCCCAGGTAACGGTAATGAACAAAGATGCCACGATGAATGCTGCCGCCGGGAAGTATGCCGGTATGGACCGTTATTCCTGCCGGAAGGCTGTCGTGGAGGACCTCAGGGCACAGGGGCTGCTGGTAAACATTGAGGATCACAGCCACTCTGTCGGGCACTGCTACCGGTGTGACTCAGTTATTGAGCCCATGCTCTCCAAACAATGGTTTGTAAAGATGCAGCCCCTGGCTGAGCAGGCTATTGAGGTGGTTAAAGACGGCAGGCTGCGGTTTGTACCGGAGCGCTTTACCAAGATCTATCTTAACTGGATGGAGAATATCCGGGACTGGTGTATTTCCCGGCAACTTTGGTGGGGGCACCGTATTCCGGTGTGGTATTGCCAGGATTGCGAGGAACTCATCTGCTCCAAGGAAGAGCCCAAAGCTTGCCCTAAATGCGGCAGTTCCAAGCTGGAGCAGGACCCTGACGTACTGGATACCTGGTTTAGCTCTGGCCTATGGCCCTTTTCCACCCTGGGCTGGCCTGAGCAGACCCCTGAACTGGAGCATTTTTATCCCACATCCGTGCTGGTGACCGGGCGGGACATCATTTTCTTCTGGGTGGCCAGAATGATTGTCAGCGGACTGTCCGCCATGGGGGAAATACCTTTCCGGGATGTCTTCATCCACGGTCTGGTCTTGGATTCCCAAGGCCGGAAAATGTCCAAATCCCTGGGGAACGGAGTAGACCCCCTGGAGGTAATCGAGCAATACGGTGCAGATACCCTGCGCTTTATGCTGATTACCGGCAATACCCCGGGCAATGACCTGCGGTTCCACTTTGAGCGCCTGGACAGCACCCGGAACTTCGCTAATAAGATTTGGAATGCCTCCCGGTTTGTGCTGATGAATCTCCAGGACTTTGACCCCCAAGGGGTTACTCCGGAATATACCCTGGCTGATAAGTGGATATTAAGCCGCTTTAATGCTACAGCAGCTGAGGTCACCCGGAACATGGAGCGCTACGACCTGGGAGAGGCCGGGCGTGTACTGTATGAGTTCATCTGGAATGAATTTTGTGATTGGTATATTGAGTTGGCCAAGCCCAGGCTGTATGGCCGGGAAACCCCGGAGAGCAAGGCCACAGCCCAGTATACGCTCTGGTATGTCCTGGAGAACACCATGCGGCTTTTGCATCCGTTCATGCCTTTCTTAACCGAGGAAATCTGGCAGTGTCTGCCTCACGAGGGTCAAACTATCATGCTCTCCGCCTGGCCCCAAGCCGGGTCCGCCCTGGATAACCAGCAGGCCGAGAGTGAGATGGCCCTCATCATGGAGGTTATTAAGGCTGTCCGGAATATCCGCAGTGAAATGAACGTAGTGCCCGGCCGCCAGGTAGAGCTGATTATGGCCGCCAACAGTGAGGAAAACCTGGCAATCCTGGAAAAGGGGCAAGCCTATATCAAACACTTGGCCAATGTGGGCGAATTCACCCTGGTACCCTCCCTGGCCCAAAAGCCGGACCAGGCAGTTACGGCCATGGTCAAGGGAGTGGAGATTTTCCTGCCTCTGGCCGGTCTCATTGACCTGGAAAAGGAAAAAGAGCGCCTGGTCAAGGAGATTGCCAAGCTAGACCAGGAATTGGCCCGTGTAAACGGGAAGCTCAACAACCAGGGCTTCATAAACAAGGCCCCGGAAGATGTAATTGCCAAGGAAAAGGCCAAGCGGGACGAGTATCAGCAGAAGAAAGATGCCCTGCAGGAACGGCTGGTTGCCCTTTAGGCCCTGTAAAAAGGAGTGACCCTATAATGGACTTTGACCAGGCAATAAGCTACCTGCAGAACCTGACCAAGTTTGGCATGAACTTCGGTCTGGGCAGGATAACCGAACTACTGAACCGCTTGGACAACCCCCAGGAGACACTGCGGATAATCCATATCGGAGGTACCAATGGCAAGGGCTCAACATCGGCCATACTGAACTCGGTTCTCCAGGCCGGAGGTTACCGGGTGGGGGTATTTACCTCACCCCACCTGCATTCCTACACCGAGCGATACAGGATCAACGGCAGGGAAATCGAGCATCAGGTGATTGCCGGCCTCATTGCCGAAGTCCGGCCTCACCTGGAGAATATGGTTGCAGAAGGATTCGAGCATCCTACCGAGTTTGAGGTGAGTACAGCGCTGGCCTTTATGTATTTTGCCAGGGAACAGGTGGACTTTCTGATGCTGGAGGTAGGGCTGGGTGGCGCTATTGACTCAACTAATGTGGTTACACCTCTGATTTCGGTTATTACCAATATTGGCATGGACCATATGGATTATCTGGGCAATTCAATAGCAGAGATAGCGAGGGTAAAAGCCGGTATAATCAAGCCTGGTGTCCCGGTGGTCACTGCTGCTGAACGGCAGGAGGCGTTGGAGGTTATCCGGGAGGCAGCACGGGAAAAAGGGGCTGCCTTGGTTCAGGTGGGGGGACAAGTTCGCTGGGAGGTAAAAAGTACCTCCATGGAAGGCCTGAGCATGGACTGGTGGGGGCGAACCCAAAGTTTATCCGGTCTGATCATTCCCCTGCTGGGAAGGCACCAGGCAGTTAATGCCGCCACTGCACTGGCTGTGGTTGAAGCGCTGGGCGAATTAGGGAGCCTTAGCCTGAATGAGCGGCAGATTAGGGAAGGTCTGGCAGCAACCCGTTGGCCGGCCAGGCTGGAGATAGTCCAAAGAGCTCCATTGGTGGTGATTGACGGGGCGCATAACCTTGATGGCGCAAAGACCCTCCGGCAGGCATTGCAGGAGTTTTTCCGGTATCAGGATTTAATTCTGGTTATTGGTATGCTGGGCGATAAGGAAAGGGAAAAAGTGGTGGCCGAACTTGCTCCCCTGGCCAAAGCAGTGGTGGTTACCAAACCCAACAGCCCCAGAGCCGGGGATTGGCAAAATCTTGCGGTCGAAGTCCGCAAATATGTCTCCCAGGTTTACCTAATCGAAAATATCAGTGAAGCGGTGAATAACGGGATTGCGCTGGCAGGTCCGCTGGACCTGGTTTGCATTACCGGTTCCCTGTATATGGTAGCTGAAGCCAGGGAGAAATGGCACACTCAAGCGGAATTGTAAAAAAATTATGACACTTTGCTAAAAACTTTTTCCGGTCAAGCAGGAATTTTTCAATCTTTAGAGTAATAATACAGTATGTACTTTAGGGAACATGTTAGTTTTTTGTACTTCACAGCATTTATTAGTATTTTGCGCATTAACAAAGGTATGTTTGGAAGTAATACTGCAATGGATGGATTCAGACATCCACTGGCAAGGGGGATTAAACGTGAAGGCATTTAAGATTCCGGAGGCAACAATTGTCCGCTTATCTGTGTACTCGCGGTTTCTTGAACTGGCGGAAAAGCGAGGCATTATCACCATCTCCTCAGGGGAAATTGCCGAAGGAGTTGGTGTCAGCCCTGCCCAGGTACGTAAGGACTTGGCATATTTCGGGGAATTCGGTACCCGGGGGGTCGGATACAATGTAAAGGATCTCCTTCGCCATACCATGAAAATCCTGGGCTTAAGTCATGACTGGTCCGTAGTGTTAGTGGGGGCCGGTAATCTGGGCTCTGCCCTGGTATCCTACCGTGGATTCAGGGAGCGGGGCTTCACCATCGTAGGAGTATTTGACAATGATTTGACCAAGATTGGGAAAAAGCTCTTGGACCTAGAGGTTTTGGCCATTGACGCCATGCCAAGGATTATCGCGGAAAAGAATGTTAGAATCGGAATTCTTGCTGTTCCCGCCAAAGTTGCCCAAGAGGTCGCAGACACAATGGTGAAAGCGGGAATTAGAGCAATCTTGAATTTTGCGCCCAAGGCCATTGTTGTGCCTGACGAGGTAGAGGTACGCAATATTGACCTTTCAGTAAAACTGGAAATCCTCACCTTTAATCTCTGCATGCAAGATACTGATTTTTTTAGGTAAGTCTGTTAACCGCGTTGTTGGACTGGTTATCAATATAGCCATGATCACAGTTGTTAGCTTAAGCG
>JAJZTU010000155.1 GCA_021848765.1 Bacillota bacterium | reverse complement strand
ACAAGATCTGTCCTCCGGCCATAACCAGTGGAACGAGGGCCAAGTCATACCCCAGGGCCTCGTTTACAGCATCAAAGGCGGAGAGTACAATCATAATCAGGAGTAGTACAGGATAACTGAAACCGTTAATGTATTCAAATATTTTTTTTCGGGTGATTTTTTCACTGGCGATTTCAGCGATTTGATTACAGGTAGGCTTCTTTTGCCCTGGCGTACAAGTAGTACATGATTGGTTACCGTCATCGTCATGAATATGACTATGAGTATGAAGATGGCTATGACTGTGAGTATGACCATGTTCTTCTACAATTCCATCCAGGATACCATGGCTGCCTTCATGCATTGTTTTCACCTCCGAATCTGTACAAATAAGAGCAAACGCGCTATAATAATCCCATCCCCCCGGAGGGGATTATGCTTTAAGTATAAATCTATCCTGAGGGAGGTGTCAATAATAAAAAGGCAACAAAATCATCTTGACTGGTCCGTCCTGCTGCACGAAGCGGTACGCCTGCTTCAATTTATGGTTGCAATCGATACCTCTCAAGGTACTGAAGTTGTCCTCGCAGAGCACATCGCCCGGGTTCTCTATAAAGAGGGAATATATGCCAAGGTATATGAGCCTCAGAAGGGGAGAGGTTCCCTTGTAGCCCATCTTCCCGGAGGAAACAGGCCACCTCTGGTTTTGCTGAGCCACCTGGACACGGCGCCTGCCGGAGAATCCAAATGGCCCTTTCCTCCCTATTCCGGAGATCTAAAAGACGGGGAGATTCGGGGTCGGGGAGCCATAGACTGCAAAGGGCTTGCAGTTGCACACCTGGCGGTATTGTTGGCCATTAATCGCCTTGGCATTCGACTGGACAGGGATATCTACCTGGTCAGCTCCGCCGGTGAAGAGGAGGGGGGTACTGTCGGCGCCGCTTGGCTTCTGGCACGGCATCCTAAACTGCGAGCCGCAGAATATGTGCTTAGCGAGGGCGGAGGATTTGGGTTTGAAACTGCTTCGGGTCGCTATCATCTTTGCCAGGTAGGGGAAAAGGGAAGGTTATCACTTTCTGTACGTTCTGACATACCGGTTGAAACAATCTTAAATTATGCCCGTGTGTTAGTTGGGAAGATCAAGTCCCTGGAGGAACTTCCGGAATCCACAGAACTTAAAAATAAACTGGACCTGGGCCGCATCTTATCCAACACAGTCCGGAACCATGGGAGCGAGGTGATTTTCGAGCTACTCCCCGGGACTGACCTTGAAAGGCTGTTTGAAGATTTCACCAGTTTTATCAGGAAACAGGACCCTAATGCCCGCATAGTAATTCAAGAGTGGGCAGAGGGGACTATTAGTAAGACAGATACTTTTCTGTATGAGGCCTTAAAAAGGGAGACATACAAAATAGGGGGGGCAGGCACTGTTCCTTATATTACTCCAGGCTACAGTGACAACAGGTTCTTCAGGAGCCAGGGCATAAAGGTTTACGGTTATCAACCTCTTCTGCCTGATTGTAAACCCTCATGGATTCATGGAGTTGGGGAACGTATAAGCCTTTCCTCCTTGCAGTTCGGAATTAAACTTCTCTTTAACATTATTACAGCAGCATTCAGGGTTTAAATCCATTCATCCATATTCATGCTAATGCCCATGCGGAAAACGGTCACGACAGCAATTAACTTTTGGCTCATAAGTTTTTCAGCCTATTTAAGGTAGTTGGTCACCACTTTTTTGATTTCATCTATGGTCTCCCCGGTATTCCCTTGCTGAACAACTTCCTCGATGCAATTTTCCAGGTGGTCTTCAAAAATAATTTGTTTGACCTTTTTAAGTGCGGCTTCAACTGCGGATATTTGCAATAAGACGTCTGCGCAGCTTTTATGATCTTCGACCATATTTTTAATTCCCCGGATATGTCCCTCAACTTTTGCCAAACGTAAGACAACATCGGCTGATTTGGTATGTTTGCCCATAGTTTACCTCCTATACCCCCCGAGGGGATAATCTATTTATGATTATATATAATATAGGCAAATAGAGATAGCAATAATTTTGCACGTAACTTTTTTATAAAAAATTCAGTGAAAATTCAGTCTCCCCCTTGATATATTCTTTAGCTTATAGTACTATATTTGTAATAGTAAAAATTGAATTAACAATCATAATTTAACAATTTAAAAATGTAGGGGATGAGTTGTTCTGTCCAGAGGACAGAACTGAAAAGGGAAGTCAGTTCGAATCTGACGCGGTCCCGCCGCTGTATTAGGGAGCGACCTCATAGGATGCCACTGGGCTTAATGCATGGGAAGGCATGAGGAAGCGATGATCTTTAGCCAGTAGACCTGCTCATTCCAGGCGTAACACCATTGACCTACGATGGATAGGCAGGTGAAGTTCCGTGCTCTTGGTCATTTGTTGACAAAGACTGGGTAACCCTCTGCTTCTATCCGGGCAGGGGGTTTTAAATTTTCAGCCGGGATTTTCCGGCGGGTTCTAAATGAATAACGGATAATAGGTGCTTTATCTCGAGAGATAAGCTTAATCGGAATTCGGTGCAAGTCCGAGCTGTGTAGCTGTAATGGAGAATGGATTCAAAACAGGAGATTACTTGAATTCATAAGGATCCTAAGCCAGCCTTCCGGCCTGTAATAACACACCGCTTTAAAACCGGGGAGGTGGTTAATTCAGGCTGTTTTTTAACCTGCTTCCCTAGTCAAAAGACTAGGGATTTTTCATGCCGATGTTGATGATGGACAGTGGAAGTGAAGAGGAGGACTTTTATGTTTGGGAAAAGATATACCATTGTAATTACCGGTTACCTGCTGGCGCTTTTTCTAATCTTCCCTCAAAGCGCTTATGCCATGCATATCATGGAAGGATTTTTACCTATTAGTTGGGCCGGGTTTTGGATGGCTCTGATCCTACCGTTTTTATTTTTTGGAATCCGGTCCATTCAAAGCTCACTGCAGAGTAATCCCAGCCTGAAAATGTTGTTAGGGCTGGCGGGAGCTTTTGCCTTTGTGCTTTCGGCTCTGAAAATCCCCTCTGTGACCGGGAGCTGTTCCCATCCCACGGGGGTAGGGCTGGGCGCTATTTTATTCGGACCAACTGCTATGACTGTTTTAGGAAGCATCGTGCTGATTTTCCAGGCTGTGCTTCTGGCCCATGGAGGGCTTACTACCCTGGGCGCTAATACGTTTTCCATGGCGGTGATTGGTCCCTTTGTTTCGTATGGAATCTACAAGGCTTTGCAAAAGTTGGGGGCTCCTCTTTGGTTGTGTGTGTTCCTGGCGGCTGCCCTTGGTGACCTTGCGACTTATGTCACTACCGCTTTCCAGCTGGCCTTAGCCTTTCCGGCCCAGAATGGAGGCTTTCTGGCTTCCTTTGCCAAGTTCATGGGAGTTTTTGCGGTGACCCAGATTCCCCTGGCCATCAGCGAAGGTTTGCTGACGGTAGTAGTTTTTAATGTGCTGGCAGCTTACAATAAGCATGAGCTTCAGGAGCTTTCGGTACTTTCCGGGGAGGTGCGGGCATGAGCGCAGCTACAAAAAACCTGGCTTTAAAAAACTCAATCCTGGTCTTGGTGGTTGTAATCCTGACAGTTCTACCTTTGGTTATCCAAAGTGGGGCAGAGTTCGGGGGGGCCGATGGACAGGCTAAACAAGTTATCACGGAAACAAACCCCAATTATCAACCCTGGTTCCAATCCGTTTGGGAGCCGCCCAGCGGGGAAATTGAAAGCCTGCTCTTTGCGCTGCAAGCGGCGCTCGGCAGCGGCTTTGTAGGCTACTACCTGGGGTACGTGAGGGGCAGGAAAAAACAACAGGAGCAGGATGATTAATGTTTAGTATTGACCAGTATGCGTATTCTAACCGGATGCGGGCTGTCCACCCCGGGGAAAGATTTGCCTTTGCTATCTTAACCATGGTTATTTGCCTGGCTTTCCCCTCCACGGTCACCCAACTGGCTATCCTCCTGCTCATGGCCGGGGTTGTAATCCTGTGGGCAGGAATACCGTTTCGGTTTTATCTTAAGCTGATGTCCTTGCCGTTCTCATTTCTGGTAGTCGGGGTAGTAACCATTGCCGTTTCCCTGTCGCGAAATCCTGAGCCAACTCTCCAGGGAATTACGGTTTGGGGTGTGACTATTGGTGTCACCGACCAGGATCTGAGGGTTGCGGTAGAGTTGTTCTTCAAGTCTCTGGGGGCTGTCTCCTGCCTGTATTTCCTGTCCTTGACCACACCTGTGCTGGAAATCATCGCGGTTCTTAAAAAGCTCAGGATTCCGGTCCTCTTTATAGAACTCATGAGTCTCGTCTACCGTTTTATTTTCGTCCTTATGGAGACTGCGGACAGGATCTACACAGCTCAGTCGTCCCGTTGCGGTTATGCGACCATCAAGAACTCCTACCTTTCCATGGGCCAATTAGCCTCAAACCTGTTTATCAAATCCTATCACCGCTCCCGGATGCTGTTTACAGCCCTGGAGTCCAGGTGTTACACCGGTGAACTCAAGGTGCTTGAGCCGCACTATACCGTTTCCAAAGTAAATATCTTGATTATTGTCGTGATAGACCTGGCCCTGGTAGTGTTGGCCCTGAACACAGGAGGTGGCTTCGTTGGCTGAATTGATTCTTGAAGCTCAGGATGTTGAGTTTGAATACCCGGATGGCACTAAGGCCCTCAAGGGGGTATCCCTTTCTATTGAAAAAGGGAAAAAGATAGCTATTCTGGGGTCTAATGGGGCCGGGAAGTCAACCCTGTTCCTGCACTTTAACGGTATTTTACGACCGAAGCGGGGAATGGTCCGTTTTGCGGGGCAGGATGTCCGCTACAACCATTCCTCCC
Organism: Bacillota bacterium; assembly: GCA_021848765.1. Taxonomy (GTDB): domain Bacteria; phylum Bacillota; order Carboxydocellales; family JAJZTU01; genus JAJZTU01. The sequence continues at coordinate 2,978 of JAJZTU010000155.1, read as the reverse complement.
TGATGGAGCTTAGAAAAAAGGTGGGCATCGTTTTTCAGGATCCGGACAGTCAGCTGTTTTCAGCCAGTGTCCTCCAGGAGATTTCATTTGGGCCGTTAAACCTGGGATTGACGGAAGAGCAAGTTCTGCAGCGTGTTCAGCAGGCTATGGCAGCTACCGGGATCACAGAATTGCAGGATAAACCGACCCATGCCCTCAGTTACGGGCAGAAAAAGCGGGTTTCTATTGCGGACATTTTAGCTATGGAGCCTATGGTCATTATTTGTGATGAACCCACCGCCTGGTTGGACCCTAAGCATACCATTCAGGTGATGGAATTGTTGAATGGAATCAGCCGGCAGGGGACAACGGTTATCCTGTCCACCCACGATGTAGATATAGCCTATTCCTGGGCAGACTACATTTTTGTAATGAGCGATGGGAGGGTTGTGGGAGAGGGAATACCGGAAAGGGTCTTTCAGGATGAGGGGCTTTTAAGACAGGCGGACTTAGCGCAACCCTGGCTCGTTGAGATATACCATGAATTCAAGCAACAAGGCTGGCTTGCCAAAGGTGTACCGGTTCCCCGGACCAAGGGAGAGCTTCTGGAGTTACTAAAAAGGGATACTCCGGGACAGGCATTAGTGGTTAGTGGTTAGATGCTAACAACAAAAGATGGTAACAAGGAAAAAACAACTTAAGCCTAGCTCCGGGAATTTAATGGAATTAGGATTCCTAGCCGGAAACTGAGTTGTTCAAACAAAATACTGCGGATGGAATAGGCGCTTTGTCTTCGTGAAGGCAAGGCTTAATAGGGAAGCCGGTGCAAATCCGGCGCGGTCCCGCCACTGTAATGGGGAGGGGTCTCACAAGATGTCACTGGGTAATTGCCTGGGAAGACGTGAGGCCCTGATGAACCGGAGCCAGGAGACCTGCCTGTTCTGCAGACACCGTGATGCCTACGAGAGATAGGGAGGTGTTTCTTTGTGCTGGTTTTGTGCCGGTACAAGGGATCAGCCCAGGCCATTCATGTAGGTCGGGGCTTGTTACATTTTGCCAACCCATTCTCCTCTCCTTTTGGTGAGGAGCTACTAACCTGGCGGAGTATTCCGCCAGCCTTTTTTAAGAACCTCTGCCGGAGACAAATTCCCGGCTCCGGTCAGAGTTTATTCTAGCTTTCAGGAAGGGGTGCTAGTTGATTGTTTCTTCACAAAGGTCTTTGGCTGGCCACTTTGATTCTAAGCCTTAAGACAGGCCTGATTTTGGGGACATCGTGGCTCAGCTTCAGGGCCATAGTTTTGGTTGCCTCCTGTTTTGGAGGCGGGATAGTCCTGTTGGCCCAGGTCTTTGCCAACCACCGGATGGTCCTGGCCCGCTTTCTGGACCAATACACCTTTGTGGGCGCCCTCCTGGCAGGAATGCTGTTGATTTACCTGGGACTCCAGGGAACGGAATTTGCCGGTGGACAACAAGCCGGACGAGAGCACGCCGGAGTGGGCCGCCGACTCCAGGGAACGGAATTTGCCGGTGGACAACAAGGGGCGGGAAAGCCCAAGACGACCTACTTTTTCGCTTTCTTACCCTGTCCTTTCTGCATGGCTGCCCTAGCTTTTACAGTTATAGCCATGGCCCCCGTGGCAGGGGTTAGCACAGCAATACTGGGTAAAAAAGTTGCCCTCCTGTTTACTATCCTGGTGATTGCCACCGCCCTGGCAGCCAGAAGACTGACCACCCTGACCAAATACCGGCCCATTGCTGTTTTCAACCAACTCCTGTTCTTTACAGGGGTGGTCACCCTGGTTTTTTCATTCACCATTCCTAATTTCGTCCAGGCTATGGCTGTACCCCTGGGGCCAATCCCGGGTTCAGAATACTTGAGTAAAATCCTGCATGTAGCTTCGCAAAGCTTTTTAATACCCTGCATTATTGGATTAATCCTTTTCCTGGTCCTGTCTTTAATGGAACTGGGAAGCTTTGCTGCGGAACTGAGGCAGCGGAAAAACCTTAGTACAGGGACTTTCCTGGAGACCTTACAGAGAAGAGGTGAAGTGTCCCACTGGTGGAAGCAAAATTTGCAGCAGGCCATCGAGGAAAGCCATTTTTAACCTCAACTGAAGCAGGCGCTGGAAAAACTGGCTGCCGGTCAATTAGGTTCCGAAACGAAAAACGTACTGGCCAGGGAAATTCTTGACAGTCAGGAAATCCAGGCCATGAAGACTTTAGAAAAGACAGACCTTATAGCTAAGCTGGGACCTGTCCTGGGACTCATGGGCACCCTAATCCCTCTGGGGCCCGGTTTGGCGGCATCCCGATGCCTGGGCAAGCGTGGAACAGGCAGTTTATGAAAATGTTTATGAAGCGGTTTATGAAAACGTATATAGTGGGCCTTCTCCTCAGGGGACCTTTACCACCTTTGCTGATTATTCTCAGTGGTATCAAGGACAAGGCAAGTTCAAAGCAGGTGCTCCCTGGGTAGGGATTATGGCTTTTAACAGCTACTTCAAAGGCAATGACATTGGTCTATACGAGGCCTTACTGCGTTCCCTGGAAGCTAAGGGTGTTAACGTAATTTTGACTTTTACCGATGGCAACAAAAAGCAAGCTGTAGAGGATTTCTTAATGGATAATGGACAATCCCGCATAGATTTCTTTATTGCGGCTGTAGGTTTTAATTTTATCTATGGTGACTCCCAGGCAGGTATTGACCTTTTTAAAAAGATGAATATTCCCATAATGACACCGGTCTATGCTGATAATTTAACCGATTGGCAGCAGAATCCGGCCGGAATCAGCAATGCCGTCTGGTGGCAGATTGCTTATCCGGAGCTGGATGGGCGCATTGAACCTGTCTTCATGGGTGGAAAATCATTAGTCGGGATTGATGAAGCCACCGGGGCTAAGCTTGTCCAAAGCACTCCTTTGGCTTCGGGGATCGAGCGGGTTGCAGGCAGGGCGTTAAGTTGGATTAATCTGAGAAAAGAGCCCAACAGTGAGAAAAA
>JAJZTU010000154.1 GCA_021848765.1 Bacillota bacterium | reverse complement strand
CGTCACTTTACGGGACTATCCAAATTAAACCATGGAGTTGATTCCGGGTTCTATCCCCTGGGTTCCTGTACAATGAAATATAATCCCAAGGTAAATGAGGATGCGGCAAGATTGCCCGGATTTGCCGCCCTTCACCCCTACCAACCGGAGGAGTTGTCCCAGGGGGCTTTGGAACTTATGGCTAAGACTGAGCAGTACCTGGCTGAAATCGGGGGTATGGCCGGAGTAACCCTGCAGCCTGTTGCCGGCGCTCACGGTGAGTTTACCGGAATGATGATTATCCGTGCCTATCATCAACACAGGGGTGAACACAGGACCAAGGTTATTGTTCCCGATTCTGCTCACGGGACTAACCCGGCAACTGCCAATGTTTGCGGTTATCAGGTTGTCCAGGTCAAGTCTGATGAGCGGGGCGGCGTGGACGTGGATGCCCTGCGTGCGGTAATGGATGATGATGTGGCTGCCCTGATGCTTACCAATCCCAACACTTTGGGGCTGTTTGATGAGAATATCACTGAAATAGCCGGAATTGTGCACAGTAAAGGCGGGCTGCTGTACTATGACGGAGCAAATGCTAATGCTATAATGGGAATAGCCAGGCCAGGAGATATGGGTTTTGATGTAGTCCACTTTAACCTGCACAAAACCTTTTCCACTCCCCATGGCGGTGGCGGCCCGGGCTCAGGCCCTGTGGGTGTTAAGGATTTCCTGGCGCCTTTTCTGCCGAAGCCGGTAATAGGGGAAAAGGAAGGCAGGTACTTCCTGGATTATGACCGGCCCCAATCCATTGGAAAAGTCCATAGTTTCTACGGCAATTTCGGGGTGGTAGTGAAAGCCTATACCTATTTACGGGCCCTGGGTGGTGAAGGGCTTAAGGCTGTAAGTGAACATGCGGTCCTTAACGCTAACTACCTGATGGCCAGACTTAAGGGGCGTTTTAATTTGCCCTATGACCGGATTTGCAAGCATGAATTTGTGTTAAACTCTAAGCAGCAAAAGGTCCATGGGGTACACACCCTGGACCTGGCCAAACGTTTGTTGGATTACGGTTATCACCCGCCTACCATCTACTTCCCGTTAATCGTGGAAGAGGCTTTGATGGTTGAACCCACGGAGACGGAAAGCAAAGATGTCCTGGATAAATTTGTGGAAAGCATGTTAAAGATAGCCGCTGAAGTGGAAGACAATGCCGGACTGGTAAAAAGTGCGCCCCATAACACCGTGGTTGGCCGGCTGGACGAAACCCTGGCGGCCAGGAAGCCTGTACTTAAGTGGACGCCAGATCATTCAGTGGACGGTTACTCAACAACCCGGTAGAAGGTTACATCCACCCATTTGGAGTTAGAAGGGGATTTGGCAGGATGGAAGAATTGATCAGCAAAGCCTGGCAGGTGCGCCAGGCTAACTTCCCTGACGAAATAGAATTTGATTTCCCGGCCAAAACCAGGGCCATCAGTGTTACCGGTAACCGGTGCGGGTTAAAATGTGCCCATTGTAACGGGCACTACCTGGAGAAGATGGTCCCTGTCACCGATTGGAGTAAGCAGTTAGGACCGGATATTACCAGCTGCCTGATTTCCGGTGGCTGTGACCAGGGTGGGAAGGTACCGGTGTCCCGGTATCTTTCCACATTAAGCGAAATTAAAGCCAGCCGGCGTAAAACCAACCTGCATGTCGGGCTTGTGGATGAACATGAAATAGAGCAGCTCAGCCAGGTAGCTGATGTGATTTCCTTTGATTTTGTCGGGGATAATGAGACAATCAGGGAAGTTTACGGCCTGGATAAAACTGTGGAGGATTATGTCCGGGTTTATACCGGACTTCAAGCCAAGGTTAAAGTGCTGCCCCACATTTGCATCGGCCTGCGGGGAGGCCAAATCAGCGGGGAATATCAGGCTCTGGAGCTATTGCGGGAGTTGGGTGCCCAGGGTTTGGTCTTCATCGTTTTTGCCCCTACCCGTGGTACTCCTTATGCCGGGAAAGAACCGCCGGGACTGGAGGAGGTAGTACGGGTACTCTGTAAAGCCCGGGAGGATTTTCCTGCCGTGCCTATTCACCTGGGGTGTATGCGGCCTAAGGGCAAATACCGGGCGCAATTGGACCAACTGGCCGTGCGCTGTGGGGTAAATAAAATAGTGCAGCCTACTCCGGGGGCAGTGGTTTTGGCAGCGGAAGCAGGACTGGTCATCAAACGGGGGGAGGAGTGTTGTGTACTATGATTAAGCTGTCAGCGGGTACCGCTCATGTCCTGGGCCTTAAGAAGCTGGCTACCGACGCTCTTCCCACTACCGCCTACCTGATGAAGGGCGAAAAATGTACCCACGACTGCGGGTTTTGTCCCCAGGCCAGAAATGCCTCTTCCCGGGCAGACCTGTTGTCCCGGGTCACTTGGGGCGAAGCTGAGGAAGAGGAAATAGTCAGGGGAGTTGGGACAGCCTTTAGTACGGGGCAGCTTAAACGGGCCTGCCTGCAGGTGGTGGATGGCTGCCAGGTCCTGGAACAGGTTAAGGATACGGTAAGTAAACTTAAGCGCTATTCCGATATTCCCATCTGTGTGTCAGCCAAGGTGAAAAGTACAGCAGAATTACTGGCGTTGGCTGAAACGGGAGTCCAGCGGATTGGCCTGGCCCTGGATGCAGCCTGCGCCAGGGTGTTTACAGCAACTAAAACCGGCAGTTGGGAGCAGGCTTTGGGGCAAATCCAGGAGGCGGCCCGGCTGCTGCCCGGACGGATATCTACCCACCTGATTGTGGGTTTGGGGGAAACTGAGGAAGAAATGGTCGCCATGCTGCAGATGCTGCGGGATTGGCATGTTACCGTAGGGCTTTTTGCCTTTACCCCGGTACCGGGGACCAGGATGGCTGAGGTCAGGCCTCCTGCTTTGGGACATTACCGGCGGATGCAGGCTGCCCGTTATTTAATCAGTAACAGTCTAATTAAGGCTGCGGATTGCAGTTTCGACTCAGGGCGGCTTTGCAGCTTCGGACTGCCTGTGGATAAGTTAAGGGAGTATTTAAAAGACGGCAAAGCTTTTGAGACCTCAGGCTGCCCTGATTGCAACCGGCCCTATTATAACGAAAAACCGGGCGGGACCATGTATAATTACCCTCGTCCCCTGCAGCCGGAAGAAATTCAGGCCGCTCTGGAGCTTGTAATTGAATCCTTAAAGTGAAATGAGGTTATCCCGGATGATTAAGTGGCGGTCAATCAGCAGTGGTCCGTTGACCGGGGCCTTGAACATGGCCCTGGATGAAGCTATAATGATGTCAGTGGGCCGGGGCCTGGCGCCTCCCACCATCAGGTTTTACCAGTGGTCTCCTCCGGCGATTACTTTAGGCTATTTTCAGAGCCTGGAAAAGGAAATTGATTTGCCGGCCTGTCAAAAGGCCGGGATCGATGTAGTCCGGCGCCTGACCGGAGGGAGAGCTGTGCTGCATCACTGGGAGTTAACCTACAGCCTGGTGGCGCCTGAGGGCGACCCCAAAGTGGCGGGGTCGGTGCTCCAGTCTTACTTGTCGATTAGCCGTGGCCTGCTGGAAGGGCTGGCCGGGTTAGGGGTTAAGGCGGAACTGACGGAAGGGACAAAATCCCGGGAGTTCAATTCAGCAGCTTGCTTTGATACACCGTCCTGGTATGAGCTGGTGGTCGGGGGTAAAAAATTGGTAGGCAGCGCTCAAACCCGGCGCAATGGCTGCCTGCTCCAGCATGGCTCAATTCCTGTGCAGACCGATGTAGATTTACTCTTTTCAATCCTGCGTTTTCCCAGTGAGGAGGTACGGGCCAGGGCGAAGGCTTTCTTTGCAGTCAAGGCTACCTCCCTGGAAGATTCCCTGGGCTACGTCCCTGACTTTGCAAAACTTGGTGAGAGTTTTCAAAGGGGCTTTGAAGCAGGGCTGGGAATTACCCTTCAGGAACAACGGCTTTTACCTGAGGAAATGGCCTGGGCTGATGAGTTGAGGGTTGGCAAGTATGGCACTGATGAGTGGAATGGTCGCAAATAGAGGACGTGAATCGCGGGCGTGAATAGAGGGATAAATTGAGGGATAAATTGAGGGGCAAATTGAGGACGTGAATCCAGCAATCCGGTTAATATAGGGGTGGTTTCCTGATGGATGACGTAATTTCTCTGGCAACTTTACCTTGGCGTGCGGATGAAAGGTTTGGTCAGGCATTTCCTTTTCTTGACAGTGAGTTGAAACATGCTATGGACGGCCTGGCGGCAGTTATGTCCAAAGTATTGGCAATGCCTAAGCATGAGTTGGTTATCGCTGTGCAATTGCAGGGCCAGAGGATTTGTACTTCTTTATTGACTGCGGTCCGTTGTCTGGAAGAGGGTTTTATTTGTGAAGCCGCAGTCCTGGCCATAGGTGCGGTAGAAAGCAGTTGGTATATTGAATTGTTTATGCTCAAGCCACACCTTGCTTCCCGCTGGCTGGAAGGGACTGAATACCCCTCTAAGGAAATTCGCAAAAAGCTGGCTAATCCCAATGAAAAAAAAGAAACTTACCAAAAACTGGCCCAGTTCGCCCACTCCAATTATTTTTCGGTCCCTCAAAAACGCCTTTACCGTAAATCCAGGGATACGGAGCACCTGGCGCTGGAGCAAACTTTAGGGGTTTTATTAATTAAAGAAATAGGACGCAATATCGAGATGTTAAACAAATTCGTTATGCAGGAGGAGCGCTAAAAAATTTTTTGAATCAGAGCAGGATAATCTAAAGGCGTGTCGAATGAAATTATCATAAACTATAATTAAAAACGTACCCCTTATATAAGCCCGGTAATATGGTCCGGGCGTGCAGTACCAGGCAACCGTCAATTGCCCCAGGCTATAAGAGGTAGATGCAAGGAGTTTATTTGCCGCCATCCGGGCAACTGCTTTGTGTCTTCCTTTTAGCCTGGGGTTTTATTTTGCCCACAGCACAAGAATTAAAGAGAGTAACCAGAATTGAAGAGAGTAAAAGGAGGTCAAAAGAGTGGACAAATTTATTCATGCAGTACCCAATTTTAGTGACGGCCGTCGTCCGGAAGTAATCGAAGCAGTTGTGGACCAACTGCGTAACGTGGATGGGGTTAAGCTGGCCGGCTACTTCCCTGATCCTGACTTCAACCGGACCGTTATCGAAGTGATCGGCAGGCCGGAACCCTTAAAAGAAGCTTTGCTAAAGATGGCTGCCAAGGCGGTTGAGTTAATTGACATGCGTACCCAGACCGGTGATCATCCCCGGATTGGCGCTCAGGACACCATTCCGATCTTCCCCTTAAAAAACATTACCATCGAAGAGTGCCGGCAACTGGCTGAAGAAATTGGTCAGGAGGTTTATCAAAGGTTGAAGGTCCCTGTTTACTTTACCGGTATGAACGCCCGGACTCCGGAACGTAAGCATCTGGATTATATCCGCAAGGGCCAGTATGAGGGGTTGATTAAGGTTGCCCACACCCCGGAAAGAGCTCCGGACCTTGGGCCGGCTGCCCTGGATCCCAAGGCGGGAGCAGTTATCGTGAGTGCGGGGACCAGGCCTTTGGTAGCTTTTAACGTAATTTTGGGCACCGGCAATTTGGAAATTGCCAGGAGTATTGCCAAAATAGTCCGTGGACCCTCAGGAGGCTTCACTACCGTGCGGGCAGTAGGCCTGAAGTTTGAGGAGCGGAATCAGGTGGTGGTTTCCATGAATATGTTCGACTTTGAGCAGACTCCTCTGTACCGGACGTATGAATTAGTCAAGCTGGAAGCGGCCCGTTACGGTGTACCGGTAGTGGGGACCCAGTTGATTGGTACCTTGCCTCAGGAAGCTATTGTGAATTCACTGGAGTACTTCCTGCAGCTGGAGAACTTTGACCGCAGCCAGATAATTGATAATCACCTGCTGGGTTTATAAACAGGGTCAATCACCAACGAAAGGAGGGAGAAATTTGGCAATGCGGCTGGTTGATTTATCCCAGGAAATTTATCAGGGGATGCCGGTGTTCCCTCTACACCAGAAGACTTTTATCTTCCAAAACATTACCCATGAGGAATGTAAACAGAAGCTTAACTCCAACCTGGGTTTTGCTACCCGTAACCTGTTGCTTAACGAACATGGACCAACCCACTGTGATGCTGTTTATGAATACAACCCTGATGGCCCTACTATTGAAAAAATGCCTTTGGAGTATTTCTGGGGTTCGGCAATCTGCCTGGATTTATCCCATGTCCCCGCCAGCCGGTATATAACCCCGGAAGATTTGCAGGCGGCCCTGGGAAAATCGGGTCAGGTAATCCGGAAGGGTGAGATTGTGCTGTTGTATACCGGCCATTATGACCGGGCCTATGGCACCGGGGCCTGGTTGACTGTCTATACAGGCCTTAACCGGGAGGCAGCCCGTTGGTTGGCTGAACGGGGAGTGGTAAACATCGGAGTGGATGCTCCCGCTATTGACCACCCTGATGACCCCGAGTTTTCCGGTCATGCCGTTTGCGGTGAATATGGCATGACCAACACTGAGAACTTGTGCAATCTGGGCCAACTGGTTAACCGGCGTTTCCTCTATTTCGGTTTACCTTTGAAAATCCGGGATGGTACGGGTTCTCCCATCAGGGCTGTGGCTATAGTAGAAGACTAAAAACGGTAAAAGGAGTGGGTCCCAGTGAGTTACGATGTTATTGTCAAAAACGCGAAAATTCCTCAGGGTGACCGGGTAGTTCAGGCCAACATTCTGGTTAAGGATGGAGTTATTGCAGGTTTTACCACTGACAGCAATGTGGAAGCCAAAGAGGTAATCGATGCTCAAGGCCATTTGGTGATTTCCGGTTGTATTGACTCCCATACCCATATCAACGACCCGGGGTTTACCCACCGGGAGGATTTCCTGACCGGGACCAGCGGAGCCGCCGCCGGCGGGGTAACAACCGTTATCGATATGCCTTGCTGCAGTGTCCCTTCGGTGCGTTCCATTGACAACCTGGAGTATAAATTGTCCCAAATTCAGGGTAAAGCCATTGTTGACTACGCCATGTGGGGCGGAGTTACCGGTGAAGATGTCCGCAATGATGCTCTGGGCATAGTTAAGGCCCAAGCTGATTACGGGGTAGTTGCTTTCAAAGTCTACATGACGCCCTCTGTGCCTACTTATCCCCGGGTTACCGACCCTGAGATGCTGGAATGCTTCTACGCTGTGGCGGAAACCGGGTTACCTATTGGTATTCATGCGGAGAACTATGCCATTTGTGACTTCTATGTGAATAAACTTAGGAACCAGGGGCGGATGGACGGACCGGCCTGGGCCGAAGCCCGGAAAATCCTGGCTGAAAAAGTGGCTATCGAGTTGGGAATCAGTTTTTCCGAAGAAACCGGGGCCAGGTTGCATATCGTGCATATGAGTACCGGGATTGGCTCAGACCTGGTTGGCGCAGCCAAACAGCGGGGCCTTAAGGTGACTTCGGAGGTTTGCCCCCATTACCTGACGATTAATGCTGTAGATGCCATGACCGAGCATGGCGCTTTCGCCAAGATTGCACCTCCCCTGCGGCGCAAGGAAGACAACACCATTATGTGGGCAGGCCTGGCTAACGGCTCCATTGATTTTGTGGCTACCGACCATGCACCCTATGAAATTGCCACTGAAAAAGCCGCTGCCGGCATGGACATTTGGACAGCTTTCCCGGGTATTCCCGGAGTGGAGACCATGGTCCCGGTGATTGTCAGCGAGGGCTACAATAAAGGCCGCCTGAGCCTTTCCAGATTAGTAGAAGTGCTTTCCAAAAACCCGGCCATTCATTACGGGTTGTATCCGAAAAAAGGCGCTTTGGAAATCGGTTCTGATGCTGACTTTACTGTGCTTGACCTGGAAAAAGAGTGGACTATCGACCA
>JAJZTU010000153.1 GCA_021848765.1 Bacillota bacterium | reverse complement strand
AGACGCCCTCCCGGTTTTTGCGTAAAATGAGTCTTGCTTAATCAATATTCGTGACAGAAACTCATTTCCCTGCTAATTGCCCATCAAGACCCGGGGAATATACAGGGAAATATCCGGCCAGACCATGAACAGGATCATTACAGCAATCATGATGATGATAAAAGGCACCACACCCTTAACCACTTCTTCCAGGCGTTCCTTAGCCATGTTGCTGACTACAAAGAGATTCAAGCCCACCGGCGGCGTAATCATGGCCAGTTCCATATTTACCGTCATGACAATGGCAAATTGAATCAGGTCAATATCCAGATGTCTGATCATGGGCAGCAGAATGGGCAAAGTGATCAGGGTAATAGATACCGCTTCCAGGAAGGTGCCCATGACGAAGAACATCAGGTTGGCAACCAGGAAGAAGGTAAATTTGCCCAGGTTGGCCCCTTTAATCCATTCACCGACCAGATTGGGGATCTGGGCATCGGTGATATAGAGACTGAAGACCATGGCCGCAGCTATGACCAAATAAACCATGGAAATAGTATTCACGAAATCCCGGAAAACCTGGCGCAAATCGGACCAGTGCAGTTCTTTGTAAATAAAGATGGAGACAAACAAAGTATAGAAGACGGACAATACTGCAGCTTCAGTGGGAGTTACCACCCCGGAATAGATACTGCCCAGAATGAAAACCGGTAAAAATGCCCCGGGAATAGCTTTGACCGAGGCCTGCCACCTTTCCTCCCAAGTAGCCTTTTCCCCCTGGCCAAAACCGTTTTTCTTCGCGTAGAAAACAGCGCTGATCAGCAGAATACCGGCCAGGAAGAGACCGGGGAGCAGCCCGCCCATAAACAGTTTACCGATGGATTCTTCTGCCGTAATGCCGTAAATGATCAGGGTAACACTGGGAGGGATAAGAATGCCCAGGGTACCCCCGGCAGCAATCAGGCCCATGGCATAGCGTTTGGGATAGCCCCCTTCCAGCATGGCCGGCAGCATAATAGCTCCGATGGCTGCTGCTGTAGCCGGACTGGAACCGGAAATGGCGGCAAAAATGGCGCAGGCCAGAATAGTTACTACCGAAAGGCCCCCGGGCAAATGGCCAATCCAGGCCCGCAAAGCATTAATCAGATATTTGGCCACCCCTCCCCGGGACATCAGCACCCCCGCCACCACAAAGGCCGGAATGGCTAACAGGGGCGGGGCCAACAGGGCGGCAAACATCCGCTGTACTATCATGTATAAGGAAAACTTGCCGCCCAAAAAGAGGATGGCCGTAGCAGCAGTGCCCAAACTGACGGCAATGGGTACATTCAGCAAAAAGAGGGCCACAAACAAACTAAAGAGCAGAATGGTAGTTGTCAAGACTGTCATTTCCATGTCCTTGTCCCTCCTTCTCTTGCTCGGCAATCCAGTCCTTACCGCCGTTCTTGAATAAATCATGCATCCTGTCCAGATAACGGATGGCCAGCATGATACCGCTGATGGGTAAAATTAAAGAGACAATCCATAACGGAGTCTGGCTGTCGGCCGACCCCTGGCCCAGGAGCTTATAAGTCATCACCAGTTTAGTCCCATAGGCAGCCATGGCCCCGGAAAAACCCAAACCTATCAAATCCGCAAACAAGGTAACCACCCGTTTCATCCCAATGGGAAACAGCCTGTACAGCATATCCACTTTAATATGATGGTCATCCCGCAGGGCTACGGCAAACCCCAGCATGGCTCCCCATACCACCAGATAAACAGAATATTCATCTAAAATGGATTCCGGTTTGCCAATTACATAGCGCAGTGCTACATTGGTCATGACCAGAGTTAAGCCCAGGAAAATCAGCCCGCCGGACAGGTAATCCTCCAAATTTTCGTAGAAGGCTATAAATTTACGCATGAATGAGTCCATAAGTTTTCCCCCTCCCGTATAAGAGAAGGAGGGGCTATCCGCCGGATGCCCCTCCCAAGAGCTTACTGAGCGTTACGAGCGGTCTCCAGGAGTTCTTTACCAATCTTTTCTTCATACTGCTTATAAACCGGTTCCATAGCTTTGACAAAGGCCTCACGATCAGTGTCAGTCAATTGGTAAACTTCCACCTTGCCGCTATTTTTCATTTTCTCAAAGCTTTCCTGATTCAGCTTAGTGGATAGTTCCCGCTCATATTTAGTAGCCTCATCCAGGGCCGCTTTTACTTCAGTCCGTAGAGCTTCCGGCAGACCATCCCAGAAGCTCTTATTGGTCAGGACAACATAGTCCAGTCTTCCATGATTGGAAACAGTCAGGTATTTCTGGACTTCACTGTATTTCTGGGTATCGATGTTGTTAAAGGTGTTTTCTTGTCCGTCAACAGTCCCGTTTTGCAGGGCAGGATACACCTCACCGAAAGGAATAGTCTGGGAACCGGCGCCCAGGGCTTTGAACTGGGCATCGAGGACCCCGCCCGACTGGGTACGGAATTTCAGCCCTGCAAAGTCAGCGGGAGCCTTCAAAGGCTTCTTGGAGTTGGTAAAGTGCTTGGCACCATTAGGCCACCAGGCCAGACCAAGCAGTCCTTTGCCGTCCAGACTGGTCAGCAGTTTCTGGCCGGCCGGCCCGTCATAGAATTTGAGAGTAGCTTCTTCGTTTTTGAATACAAAGGGCATGTCCACAATTTGAAAAGAGGGGTTCAAACCTACCAGTTTGGTAACCGAAGGGGCAATCATCTGTACGTTATTGGCCACCAGCGCTTCCAACTCTTCCTTGTCACCGTACAGTTGGGAAGAGGGATAAACCTCCACCTTGACTTTACCGCCGGTTTTTTGCTCCACCAGTTCCTTGAACTTCAAGGCTGCCTGGCCTTTAGGAGTGGTTTCGGCCACCACATGCGAAAACTTAATGACCACAGGTTCATCTTTCTTTTCTCCATTTTGGGCGCCCTGCTTGGCTCCTCCGCCACACCCGGCCAGACTCAGGGCCAGCGCCCCGGTTAGGGCTGCTACTAGGGTTTTGCGCCATACTCCTTGAAACATTTTTCTACCTCCCTGTCAAAATTTTTTGATAATTGACTCTACTCCGATTTTAACAGAGAGGTAACCAATAGTTAACCTTTAGGTCATATTGGTATTATTGTTCATTTAGTTCACGGGAGACGAAACCGGTGAACCGGTCTGCCAACAGAGCCGTATTGAATTTCTTTTACAACCTGCCTGCACTTTTCCAAATACTCCAGGTAGCGCCTGGCAGTTACCCGGGCTATTCCCGACCGTTCTGCGATTTCTTCTGCAGTAAACCCTTCCCGGGTCTGTTCCAAAACCAGTTTAACCTGTTCCAAAGTGGCCTGGTTTAGGCCCTTAGGCAGTTCCTCCGCCGCCTTAAGCCCCAAGGAAGCGGTGTTTACCCGGTCAATGTCGCCTTGAACCACCTCGCTGTTAGCCTGCAGGCGCAGGCAGCGTTGGCGGTAGTTTTCCAAGGCTGCCTTGAAGCGATTAAACTTAAAAGGCTTGATAATATAATCCACTACACCGAACCGGAGCATATGCTGAACCGTTTCCCCGTCCTGGGCAGCACTAACTGCAATGACATCCACCGGCCATCCCCGGCTGCGAAATTCGGTAATTAACTGCATGCCGTCCCGGTCGGGGAGATAAATATCCAGGACAACCAGGTCAGGTTTAGTCTGTTCCACTACCTGTAAAGCCTGTTCTCCTGTACGGGCGGTACCGACGATGGTAAACCCCGGCACGGCAGCCACAAAACCGCCGTTGACCTCCAGTACCATGGGATCATCCTCTACCAGCACAACCCTGATCTTTTTCATTTTGTCAATCCTCCTCCAGAGGTATAGAAATAATGAAGGTTGTACCCTCGTCAGGTCTGGTCCGTATTGTAATTGTTCCCTGGGCACTTTCCACCTGTTTATTAATTAGATGAAGCCCCAGGCCCCGGTTCTCCGCACCCTTGGTGGAAAAGCCCGGTTGAAATATAGAATCCAAGTCTCGGGAAGGTAGTCCCGGACCGCTATCCACTACCCAAAGAACCAGCCTGTTTCCTCGTGTTTTGATCCCACAGCGCACCCAGCGGCTTGCCTGGGGCATCCCGGCCACTGCCTCCATGGCGTTTTCCAGCAAATTGCCCAAAACAACTACCAAACCACTGGAGCCCAATTGTCCGGGCGCCCGGTCCAGCCGGGTCTGGCGGTCAATTTGCAAGTCAATGCCCAACTCCCGGGCGCGGCCCAGCTTGCCCAAAAGGAGTCCTGCCACCCCATAGTCTTTAACATTTTGGGTGAGAAAGCCTGTTAACTCCTGCTGGGCCTCAGTGGTACGAAAGATAAAGTCCAGGGCCTCTTCACTGCGTTCCAACTGGATAAGCCCGGCAATAGTATGGAGTTTATTTAAATTCTCGTGGTTCTGAACCCGCAGCGCTTCCACAAATTTTTTAACTCCGGTGAGTTCTTCAGCCAGACGCCTCAATTCCGTCTTGTCCCGGAATACGGCTACTGCCCCCACAATTTTACCCTTAAGGCGAATTGGCACCTGGTTACTCACCACTACAGTAGAACCAACCAATACCTCCTGGTTGTACCGGGCACAGCCATTCTGCACTACTTCAGGCAAGCGGCTGTAGGGATTTAGTTCCGAAAGCTGCTTCCCCAGTACTTCTTGCGCTGATACCCCCATAATCCGCAAAGCAGCCTCATTTACCAGGGTGATGCGGTTATCCCGGTCAATGGCCACTATCCCTTCAGAAATAGCTTCAACCATGGCTTCCCGCTGTTCCACCAGGGTAGCGATTTCTTCCGGCTCCAGGCCAAAAATAGCCTGCTTTATGCTGCGGGCCAGCACTACGGCTCCTCCTGCTCCCACCAGGAGGCCGATCAGCAAAGCGCTGTAAATTCCCACCTTCATATCCAAAAGTATTTCTCCTACCGAGGGGGTGAGAATCCCGACTACCACTACTCCTACCTGACGGATACCCTCTTCGTCCTTAATAGGGACAAAAGCGCGTACCGCCTCACCCAGCGCTCCCCGGGCCAGGGAAGTGTATTCATTGTCGGCAAAAGCCGGCCCCTCATCCCCACCTGCAAAGCGTTGGCCGATGCGGTTGGCCACCGGGTGGGAATAGCGCTTGTGCTGCATGTCCAGGACTACAATATAGTCCACATTGGTGGCCAGGCGGATCCTTTCCGCCAGAGGTTGAATTATCTTTTCCCCCCCGGGTAGACCTACATTGTCACGAATGCCGGGGGTCTGGGCTACCGTCCGTGCGATGGCCAGGGCCCGCCGCCCTAATTCAGCCTGAAAATCTGCAGCCGTCTGCCGGGCCAAAAGCAGGCCGGCAACCATAATCGATACAAACACCACCCCAAAGGCCAGGATGGTTATTTTCCAACGCAGGGTTGGTTTTAGCAAAACGGCTTCCTCCTCAACCAATATTTAACCAGATATTCGTCAAAAATCGACCAATCCCTGCTGGAAAGTTCTAGCCAAAAGGGCGATGGTTTGGGCGGCAGCGGCTAAGGCGCTAATTGGCTTAGTAGGGCTCATGCGTGGAAACCGGCAGGTTTTTAATATACTGACAAAGAAATTTGACAACTGTAACAAATATACCTATAATTGAATGAGAATAATTTTCATTAGAAGGTGTTGAAAGTCTGTTTTTCAAACTACACGCATTAGGGGTGAGAGTTTGGAAGAACTGAGATTTGGCATTTCACCGGAAGTCTTGCCAGGTGTTATCCCGGACCGTTTACAGGGTTATATCGCCACCTTGGAAAGAAAGGTCAGGGAGTTTACTTTCCTCAATGAAGTGTCCCGGAAACTTCTGTCCAGCTATGATGTGGACGGTGTGCTGAAGGAAGCTTTAGAGATGGCTTTAGTCTTAACCAGAAGCGAGGGCGGCTGTATAGCCATCCTTGACAAGCCTAAAGATAAAATCGGGGAAATCATCTGGGCAGGGCAAGTTTACCTCAGTTTAAAACAGTTTTTAAGTACAGAAAGAGCTTTCTTCAGTAATTTTGCTGCTTATGGCAGAATTGCTAAGGTAAAACCAGGAGATCCAGTCTTGGGCAGGCTCCAGCAGTTTCAACCATCTATCCGGTCCGCTCTGGCGTTGCCCTTGCAAGAAAGAGGTCAGGTCCTCGGTGTAATTATGGTTATGCATCTACATGACAAAGAAGCGGACCACGGCGTTATCTACGATGCTGAAGATATGCGGACCTTGGACTTATTTGGTCAACAGGCAGCCATGCTTATTGAACATACTAAACTGAAGTACGATGCCGGAAGATGTTTGCTTACTGGCAGGCCCTGGCCGCCCTGGTAACGGCTCTGGAAGCCAAAGATGTTTACACGGAGAATCATTCCCGGCGGGTAGCCAGAATATCGAAAGGGCTGGGTAAAGCCTTGGGTCTGGCTGATGCCTGGGATGCGATGACTTCCGACCGGGTTTACCGTAAAGCCCCTACAGTTGAGACTGCTGTAGCAGAAATTCAAAAGGGTGGGGTGAGCCAGTTTGACCCCGGAATTGCCCAGGTCTTTCTCAATCAGGTTGCCAAAGGCAGCGACTTCCTTTTTTAACACGGGGTCGCTTTCTATAGTTTAAAGGGATTGCTTTTCGGCTCAAGGTGTTGCTCAGCTCATTCGACCCGGTAATTTAACCAGGCAGTTTACATATCCAGGCAATGGTTTCATAAGGGGCGGGTGGTGAGTTTTACGACCACTAGGCTATTGCTCAGCAATCTTCCCGGAGTGGTCAGGAGTTTGCCTTGATAATACAGGCCGGAGGAGGCCCCTCCATCCAGGTTCATAGCATTGTACAGGCCCAGTTTTTGGGCTACCTGAGCCAGCTCCCTGACACTGGCTGAACCCACGGTCCCCATGACCAGCAGGCCGTTTTTGTCCACCCCGGTGAAGCTGCGGAGACCTTTATAAGTGGTCAGCTTGGGGTCAGTCATGCGTTCTTTCTTGAACTCCACAGTAATCCTGCCGGCGGTCAGCAGCCGGGGACCGGCGCCCAGAGCGTGTCTGATCCCGTCCCAATTTACGGGCTGGCCGTTTTTGTCAACTTGTTTATAGGTATAGCGGTAATCTACCCTATCCCCTATCTTAAACATATTGGCAACCTTCTGGGCGGCGGGACCGCTGTTGGCGGTGATTACATAGCCGTCAGCGGGGATGCTGACGATGCCCTTGCGGATATCGATAACTTCTCCGTTTTTCACTACTATGGAAGTAGCAGCTTGGCTACCGGCGGTTTTCCCTTTGGCCGGGGTAAAGATTACCACGGCTGCCGGATCGGTATAGATGTGGTTAATCCCCCAGGCATACCAGTTGTTGGGCCATTCGAAAGAATCATTGATACTGCCTTCAATGCCGATAAAGAGGTTTTCGAACACCAGGTTATTGGCAGTGGTTACACCCATGGTAGTGCCGTTAGTACCGGTATGGGCAAAGTTCCCTTCGATCTGTAGAGTCCCATGGGGCTGCATGTCGGAATAGGAGGTGAATGATCCCCTACCTACGCTTTGCTAGGAGGTGGGGGCTTCTTGTTTCAGCAACTACTGCTCTACGATAATAGAGTCTTACACAGTCTCCACAAGCGTTCGATAGGTAGACACCTATCCCGTTCGGGGCATTCCCTCCCTACGGTGAAGTTATTTGCTGAGTTAGGCTACTGCTGCTAACTCCTGGGCTCTTTTTAGAATTACTTTCGCTGATACAATATCCCGGTCGCCGGTCAATCCACACTCTGGACAATAATGAACCCGGTCGGCCAAGGTTTTCGGGACACCGGCTCCACAAATACAGGTCTGCGATGTGCCGTGGGGAGGCACTTTGACAAAGCGCTTACCGTACTTTAGAGCTTTATATTCAATATATCTAAGGAACTGCGACCAGCCGGCGTCAGCTATACTCTTGGCCAGCCGGTGGTTGCGAGCCATGT
>JAJZTU010000152.1 GCA_021848765.1 Bacillota bacterium | reverse complement strand
ACTTGCATGTCAATTATCCCTGACTTAGTCCCACCCCCGAAGATAAGGTATCGCCCCTCATCATAATTTTTATCTACTGTTGTTAGTACCATTATATGGGGACGGGGAAATGAAATCAGGTGTCAACAATCCCCAAAACCACTCAGTATGTCAGGGGGTATTTGTACTTTATATCATGGCCGCATAGGGGCAATTGTCCTGGGACTATTAACTGCTAAAGTATAAAAAAACAAGCCCGGTTATTTTCAGGCTTGTTGGTTTCAGGATGTTTTTCAGGATGTTTTTCAGGCTTGTTTAAACAAGTTTTTCTTCGCTGCATATGCTGCAGCCTCAGTGCGATTGGCCAGGTTTAGCTTAGCGAGGATACTGCTTACATAATTGCGTACAGTCTTTTCACTTAAGAAAACTGTCTTGGCGATCTCCCGGTTGGTCTTGCCTTCGGCGATAAGGACAAGTACCTTCTTCTCCTGTTCTGTCAGTTGTTCCAGGGCATCATTGGATTTTTTCCCGCTGCGCCTCATCCGGTCCAAAAGTTTTGTGGTAACCACAGTGTCCAAAAGTGACTCGCCCCGGTACACTGCCCGCACAGCCCGGATTATTTCGTCGTTCCCCACATCTTTCAAGATGTAGCCTTTGGCACCGGCAAAAATAGACTCCATTACCAGATCCTCATCGCCGTAGGAGGTAAGCATGATTACTTTGACCTGGGGAAAGCGGTTACAGATTTCCCGGCAGGCGTCAATACCACTGCTCCCTTTGAGGCGAATGTCCATGAGTATCACATCGGGACGCCACTGGTCGGTTTTTACAAGAACCTCTTCAAAACTACTGGCTCCATCCACCGCTTCTAAATCCGGGTATTGTTCCAAAAGATGCATTAGTCCCAGTCTTACAATCTCATGATCATCGACAACCAGCAACCTGATTTTGTTCATAGTGTTTCTCCTTCCGTTTATGAAGGATTTTCCTTAAACCTAACATACACTTGGCACCGGTGACAATGGACATCTGTCCTATCTTAACAGGATATTTAACCCTAATGGGTTGTTCCTGTCCTTACCAGGTTATCTTTTAAGACTGGTAGACTTATTACAACTCTTGTCCCCTCACCCTGTTGGGAATACACCTGCAGGTCACCACCCAGCGCCCTGGCTCTTGTCAGCATATTCCGCAGACCCATGTGTTTTCCACCTTTTTCGGACAGGAAGGAATCGCCGGCAGGCATGCCCCTGCCGTTATCCTTTACCGTTACCACCAGGAAGTTCCCCTCAATCCGGACATCCACCTGCGCCTCTGATACCTGGGCATGTTGGACAACATTATTTAAGGCTTCCCGGATGATTTGCCGTAACTGCTGCTGCCAGTCCTCCCCCTTGACTACCGGTTGAAAACTAGTCCCCGTAGACAACTGAAAGTTCAGCTTAATCATCAGGTCTGTTTTTTCCCGGACTTGTTCTATTGTATTTGCCAGCAAAGTATGAATATCCTGCTCACCCCGTTGGGTTTCCAATCCCTGAATGTAGGCACGCAGGGCGTGAATCACTTCATTGAGGTGTTTGATTGTGGAGGCAACCCGCTTTGTGGCTTTCTCCGGGTCTTTCTGCATTAGCAGGACAGTCGTTTGCAATTCGAGGCCTACGCCGTAGATAGACTGGATTACATCATCATGGAGGTCACGGGCAAAACGTTCCCTTTCCCGGTAGACTGCTTCCAAGCGCCGGCTCTCTGTCACCTGCCGCTGTTTTTCCAGGTCAAATATGGCCAACATACGAGTGATTGACCATGTGGCCAACAAAGCGGTGGCCGTCCGGAAAAGTTCAATCGGCAGGCCGATGGTACGCCGGAAAGTTTCTACATTCACTATCCTGCCCAGCCACCCAATTTCCTGGGGTACCACCAGTCCGCTAAACAGTGCAAAAAGTCCAAATGCAACAGTTGCCGCCCATAAGTTTCGCATCACCGACCTGTCATTGAGCTTTTCCGCTTCCGGGATCTGAAGGTAAAGTCCGTAAGCGGTAAGCACGCCTGCCGGAAAAGCTAAGATGTAGCGGGACCAGCTTTCGCTGATCAGCAGCCAAGGCATAAGTTCACCGGTGCCCAGGAAGGCAATAAAACGGGCGAATTCAATCAGCCAGGCAAGAAAGGCTACACCGGGCAAAGTAAACCACCAAAAGTTATCATTTCGGGAATCAGCAATTAATTTCGCCCCAAAACAAAAGAGAAAAAAGTAAGAAACAGACTGTAGAAGCCTTTGGATGGCGGTCCCTTTCCAAGCTGGGAAATCTCCCAGATTAGGCACCTGGACCGGGATGAACACGCTACCCCATTCACTAAGACCGTGCAGCAGGCCGAAAGCAGCTAACAGGCTGAGGCTGTAGGCTAAACGAAAACTGCTGTAGCTGCGGTACTGCAGGGCTATGGCCACCCCCATGGTATAAAAGGAAAGTCCGTACAAAAAGTACATGGCTACTATGTTCAACTGCAAGATTTCATTCATGGCTTTGAGCCTCCGTCAGTGAGCGTGCAGGGCCATCACTTTTTTCCGAAATTTCAAATAATTTTACTTTTAACTAAATTGTAATCTAAGAGAAAATCTTCGTCAATAAGCAACTGCTTTCATTTGCCAATACACTCCGGTTTTCTGTCACTGGAATTTTCACCCACAATATGGTATGGTATACATGATACCAAACTAGAAAAACAAGTTTCTAAAGGAGGAAGGGCTATGACCATTTTAGATAGCATATTGGAAGCTAATAAGAGATTTGTACGCCCGGGGGCTTTCCCTCCCCTGCCTAAATCCCCGCAGAAGCAACTTGCTATCTTCACCTGTATGGATACCCGTCTGGTGGACTTTTTAGAACCGGCCATGGGGATTAAACGGGGCGATGCCAAAGTACTGAAAAATGCAGGCAATACTATCGTCGACCCCAATGGCGGAGTAATTCGCAGTTTAGTGGTCAGTATCTTCACCCTGGGTGTTGAGGAGATCTTTGTCATCGGTCACCGTGACTGTGGTATGGCCGGCTTAGACGATGAAAAGCTTAAGCAAAAAATGATAACCCGGGGTATAGATCCCCAGGCCATTGATGATTTAGTTCCTGACCTTGCCACCTGGATAGGCGCTTTCGCCGACCCGGTCAGCAATGTTGAAAATGTTGTCTCCATCATTCGTAACAGCCCTCTTATTCCGAAAGACGTCCCGGTCCATGGACTGATTTTTTGCCCCAACGATGGGCATTTAGAGATGGTAGTACGGGGCTATTAATTTTACCTGCGGTCGGGGATATGCCGGGCAAAATTCCTGCCAAATTGCTTACACTGTTCCAGTTCCTCTACGGTCGGCTGGTAGGCAAACTTAATACCGTCTTCCACCACCTGAAGTTTTGCTTCGTCCAGCTTTTGAGTGATTATCTTCACCCCTTCACCGCTCCAGCCGTAGGAGCCGAAAGCTGCCGCTACCTTATTCTTAAATTTCAGGCCCTTGATTTCTTCCAACAGGGCCGCCATGGCGGAAAGGATACCGTTATTGATAGTTGAACTGCCTAGCAGTACGCCTTTGGCTTTGAAGATTTCCGTAATCACGTCATTTTTATCTTTTTTGGCAACATTATAAATCTTTACGGTAACCCCCTGCTCTGCCAGCCCTTCACCAATGGCCTGAGCCATTTTTTTGGTGCCTTCCCACATGGTGTCATAGGCGATTACCACCGAGTTTTCGTGATAGTCCTGGGACCACTCATAGTACTTGTCCACAATTTGTAAGGGGTCTTTTCGCCAGATAACCCCGTGGCTGGGCGCAATTAAATCTATGGGTAAATTCCAACTCTTAATTTGTTCAATTTTTTGTTTGACCAAATGGCTGAAGGGGGTCAAAATATTGGCATAATACTTAATTGCTTCCTGGTATAACTCACCAGTCTCCACCTCATCGTTAAACATTTTAGAAGTTGCATAGTGCTGGCCAAAGGTATCATTGGACAATAATACATTAGCCCCTTTCACATAGGTTGCCATGCTGTCCGGCCAATGCAGCATGGTCATTTCCACGAAGACCAGCTCATACTCACCGATATTAAGGGAATCCCCGGTTTTGACTACGTTAAAGTTCCAGTCTTGATGATAATGCTTTCTAAGCATTTTTTCCCCGTTTTGCGTACAATAAATCGGAGTATTGGGGATCTTGGACATCAGATAGGCCAAAGCGCCGGAGTGATCTGTTTCGGAGTGGTTAACAACAATTAAATCAATGTTTTCCAGGCCTACTTCCTGCTCTAAACGGCTTACGAACTCTTCTTTGAATGGTCCCCAGACGGTATCCACTAATACAGTTTTGGCATCCCTGATCAGATAAGAATTATAGGAGGAACCCCGGTGGGTTGATAATTCTTCGCCATGAAACCTCTTAAGCTCCCAGTCTTTAACCCCAACCCAGTACAAATTATTTTTAAGTTCAATCATGGTTAAATCCCTCCTGTAGTTTTTTTCTTCAAGTATATCACAAAAATTACCATGAATATATTAGCTATATCACACCAAAGCCATGATAAAAACTTGCCCCAAAGCTTAGCCGAATATTACAATAACCGGCGTACTTTCCCCAACACCCATAGCGCCAGCCTCCCCGGCCAGGGTAGATGCCGCGTATGCTGCTGTACGGCTTTGCGCTCCAAAACAGGAATGTCTTCCGGTCGAGGGACTGCAATGGGTCCATTAGGCTTGGACCGGGGTACTTCAGTGAAAATCACTTTGCCCTTGACAACCCGGCCAAAAAAGGCAGTCCGGCCAAACTGATTTTCAACACCATATTGCTCGCCAATCTCTTGGGCTAATTTGCTCTTGTCCTGCACCGACATCACCCCCATTTAATTGTAATATTTCGGGGGCAGGTTGTCCTCAGAACTATGTCGAACAGAATCTATGTTTTTTCCTGCAAAGTTATCCCGATACCCATCAATAGTACAGTCATTAAAACCAACACTGCTAAGGGCAGCAGGACAGCCTCCAGCCCTTTATTCAGCACGACCAGTGCCCTCAACCCTTCCATACCCCAAAAGGTGGGCATTACCTTGGCTAAGGCAAGTAATGGCTTGGAGTGGACAACTTCCAAAGGCCAGAATAACCCGCCCAGCATAGCGGCACTTACTGTAACCATGGGTGCGATACTCTGCAAGCGCTTGAAATTATGCACCAAGCAAAAAAGCTCCTCCCCAAAAAAGGGGCGGAGCTGATAACATCTGTTACTCACTGACCTGGAAATTCTGTTACTCTTTGACTTGAAAATCCTTTTTCTCTACCGTTAATGCTATTAACAATCCTCCCAGCAGCGCCCAAAAAGGAGCACTTATCTTAAACAGGGAAATCTCGGAAAGGGCTATAACAAAAGCGGCAAAGGTGGAAAGTTTAAATTTCCGTCCCGAAAACCCTTGATGCATGGCTCCGATAAGCACCGGCACCATGGCCAATCCGGCTAACAAAGAGATTAAAAACCCCGGCAAAACCTTAATCAATTGCACTGCTGCCCCTGCAAAAAGACCAAACAGCATAAACAATACCCCATTTACCACGGCAGCGCCATAGCGGTCTTCCTTGGCAATGTTGTCCTGGGTGGCGCAAATAGCTGTCATGACTCCGGCGATATTGGCGCTATGGGCGCCAAAGAGAGCTGCCACTATAGTCCCAACCCCACTGACAACGGTCATGAAATTAATTGGAGGCGGATACCCGGCTCCCAACAGTACCCCAATACCTTGAGCATTTTCCGAGCCTAACACCAGCAAAGTGAGGGGAATACTAATGGCCAGAATTGCTCCCGGGGAAAATTCCGGCCAGACCAATTGGGGAAGATAAAAAAGACTGTTCCCGGCCACTGCCTGAAGATTACCGTTGAGCAAAACCCCGCAAACCCCCAAAATGATAGCTCCCAACACCGGGGGCACCCGGGGCCATACCTTGGGCAGCAGGAAATAACCTGCCAGGGCCAAACCTCCCACAATAGGGGCACTTTTTATCGCCAGGACTATGCCCAGAGCAAACTTTAGCATTACTCCCGCAATAGTAGCCATAACGATGGCCAGGGGGACTCGCTGCATAATGTGATCCATAATGCCCGAAAGCCCTAAAACCAAAATCAGCGCTCCAGTGACCAGGTAGGCTCCTACCGCCTGGGACAAGTTAAAGTAGGTCAGAGAGGACCCCAGAAGCACGGCGCCCGGAATGGTAAACGCTCCACAGATAGGCTGGCGGAAAGCCAGGGCCATGGCTACCCCAATCAAGCCCCCAAAGAAATAGATGCCAAACAGCCAGGAAACAATCTGGTGCTGAGAAAGGCCGCCCACCATCCCGGAGTTAATTACAATCAGGGCCGGTCCGGTGCAGCCAAAGACCGCCGCTACAAACCCGGTGGTAATGTTGGCTATGGACAGCCTGGAGGGGACTTCCGCAAAGTTTTGCCAAAAGGCAGCACTGCTTTCGGTTTGCACTTTTTTCATAACTCCCACTCCTCTGCTCTGGCTAGTCTTTGCTTCAAATGTAATTCATCCTGGACTCAGAAGGCCATGTTTTTTCCTTGACCGGATAGAAAGTGGATTTCTGCGGTCGGCTTAGAGCTTGAACGGCTACTTTAGTAACCGGTTTGTCCCCAGGGCCGGAATTTGTTAAAATTACATTAAACGGCATTATACATAAGGAGACAGCCCATGCAAAACTCTATCTGGCTTTACCGGCTATACGACATTGCTGAAGAGATCAAACTGGATATAGTGGAAAAAATTCTGGCCCAAAACAAGCCTACCTCCCGGATGAGGTTAGCCCGGATCAGGCCCAAGTCCATGCAGTTCAAGAATCCTCCGGTAACGGTTGAGCTGGATGGAGGTAAAGTGGAGCTGCCTCAGGGTAGTTTTTCCACTGTAGTTACAGCTAAAATTTATGACCTCGGGGTAGTGAGTATTGTCCAGCGAATCCTGCTTACCCCGGGAACCGGTTATGAAGATACCAAAGCTCTCGCAGTCTACTTGTATAATACCGAATCCTTGGAAGCTACCTTTGCCAGGCAGTTGCAGTTAATCCGGAATATCCTGGCACCGGCCATAGTTAAAGAGAGCTACCAGGGGTTTACGGAGGATTTCACCATCTATTATTTCCGTGACTGGCAGGAGAATTGGGACCCGGTCCCCCTGCTCCTGGCCGAACCTGACCCGGTGAGTGCCCAGGTACGCAGGGAAACCCTCCAGAATTCCTTTTCCTACAGTCCCGGAGACCTGACCATCATCACCTGGGACTCCGCGTTAGTGTACGATACCACCGGAAGTACGGACATCCCGGATTTGCTGGAGTTTGCCGTTTCCCAGCTGCTGGAACTGCGGTACTACGATAGCCTGCTTACCGAGGAAATGGAAAAGATGTATGCTGCTATCGAAGAAGCCGAAACCCGGTTCCGGAGGTTAAATCACTACCGCCAGATTATGAACCAGTTGATGGAACTGGTTGTGGATATTTCGGAAATAACTGAACGGATCCAAAACTCCCTGAAGGTGACCGAGGATATTTTTTATGCCCGGGTCTACGGTGGAGCCCTTTCCATCTTCCGCACCAAGGAATGGATGGACAACATCCAGCACAAGATTTCGGTGATCCAGCGCAGTTACTCCATGTTAAGTGATGAAATAATTACCCGGCGCTCCATGTGGCTGGAAGTAGCCATCGTGTTCCTGTTTGTCCTGGAGATTGTTTTGGGGTTTCTGCCCGTATTTCATAAATAACTCTACCCGTAGTTCCTAATAGCTTTAGCTAATTTTAGCTAACTCCGGTTGAAATTCCCCGATGGGTGTATTAAAATGGAGGCATTGACAAGCCCTGTTAGCACAGGTAATTTACGAGGAGGTTAAATATGGCTGTTATTGTCCCCATCAGGGGTGTCCGGTAT
>JAJZTU010000151.1 GCA_021848765.1 Bacillota bacterium | reverse complement strand
ATGCCCAAAGAGGAATTCGATGCCAGGTATAAGGATGTCCTCATTGACACCAAACACCCGGATTTTGGGCCTAAGGCCAACCAGATTGCAGGATTTTTCGGGGACCGGCGGGACTTTTTCAAAGAGCGGTACTGGAGCCAGACCGTTGGCAGCATTAACAGCCTTGACCATGGCGGAATTTGCGGCGTCAGCGGTGTAATAGGCAACGTACAGTCATTTAATGCAGAAAAACCGAAAAAACGCATGTATGCAGATGTGGACAATGCTGAGTTTGTCATTGTGTGGGGTACAGACCCGTTAGTGGCCAATAAAGGGCCTACCTGGCTGGGGCCCAAATTTATGAATGCTCTCAAGAGAGGAATGAAGCTGGCTGTAGTTGACCCCAGGCTGAGCCGGATTGGTGAAAAAGCACACATGTGGGTACCGGTTAAACCGGGAACCGATGCGGCCTTAGCGCTGGGGATGGCCCGCTGGATCATAGAAAACCGGCGTTATGACCTCCGGTATCTGTTAAATCCCAACCAGGCGGCAGCACAAGCCGCTGGGGAACCTACCTGGTCGGATGCTACGCACCTGGTTAATTTAAGCGATAAAGGGCAGCCAAAGCTCCGGGCCGTCGATATCGGGATCGGCACGGACAAACAATTTGTAGTAATCCAAAATGGCAAACCTGTGCCCCATGACCAGGCTACAGAAGGGCAATTGGAAGTAGACATGGCCATTAATGGATTACGGGTCAAGTCAGTGTTCACCCTATTTAAAGAAAGGGTTATGGAACACACCATTGAAGAATATGCCAAAATCTGTGAGATTGACCCGCAGCAGATTATCGACTTGGCCCAAGAGTTTACTTCTCACGGGAAAAAAGCGGCTATTACCTCTTACCGGGGGCCGGCTATGCACACTAATGGCTTCTATAATCTGCGGGCCATTAACTGCCTTAACCACCTGATCGGCAATTATGACTGGAAAGGGGGCAGTATGAGCACCGGCGCTAAGTTTAAGCCTTTAGAGGGCAGGTATGACCTCTTAAAGGTGCCTAAGGGATATCCAGCCTGGGGAATACCGCTGGTACGCAATAAGGTTGGCTATGAAAAGACTACTCTCTTTAAGAGGGATGGCTACCCGGCCAAACGCCCCTGGTTCCAATATTCCGGCAACAACATTCAAGAGGCCCTGCCCAGTGCTGCTGAAGGGTATCCTTATCCCATCAAGGCTCTGTTTATTCACCGGATTTCTCCCCTTTTGTCAGTGCCGGTCGGGATGGCCCACCAGGAAATTTTAAAAGATCAAAAGGCTATACCCCTGTTGGTGGTATCCGATGTGGTGATTAGTGAAACAGGAACTTATGCCGACTATATTTTACCTGATTTAACATACCTGGAGCGCTGGGGTTTTGAGACCATTTATCCCAATTTTCATCTTAAAGAAACCCATATCCAGCAGCCGGTAACCCGGGTTTATCCTGAGGCCCGGCAGATGGAAGACTTTTTTATTGACCTCGCCAGGGAGCTGGGACTGCCGGGTGTCGGGGCCGGAGCCTTCCCGGACGGGAGTTCATTGGACCGGGCCGAAGACTTCTATCTGAAGCTGGTGGCCAATATTGCCTATGATGGCAAAGAGCCGGTACTGGAAGCTAATGCCAAAGAATTGAAAATCTTTGAACAAGCCAGGCAGAAAGCTTTAGGCAAATTCTTAGATCTTCAGGCTCTGAAAAAGGCGGTTAAGCCGGAAGAGTGGGCCAGAGTGGTGTATGTTCTCAACCGGGGAGGGCGTTTTGAAAAGCAGGGCAATGAGTATGATGGCCCGTACCTGAAGTACAAACTGGCTGCCGAGGTGAATTTTTACGCCGAAAAAGTCGCCAAGGGGAAAGATGCCTATACCGGTAAACCCTATGACGGCCTGCCCAGAATTGCGGAAATTGCCTATTTTAACGGGAAAAAAGTGGATGATACCTATCCGCTCTACCTGATTAACTGGAAAGCCCGGCATATCGGCACCCACCGCAATATCAGCGATGCCTGGCTGCGGGAGATTGAGGCTGAAAACTACATCTGGATGAATCCGGTTGATTCCCAAAAACGCGGTTTGCAGTCCGGGGATTCCGTCAAAGTTAAATCAACGGATTTCGAAGCCCGGGGTAAGGTGCTGGTAACCGGCGGAATTAAGCCCGGAGTTGTGGGATGTAGTTTCAATTACGGCCACTTTGCCTATGGAGCTTCTTCCGTTAAAATTGACGGGAAGCAGACCGGGGTTGTTGAGCCCTACGGACATACCCAATGGACAGCCGGAGTGGAGGATACCGGCCTTGCTTTGGGGAGGGGCACCGGGTTTGCAGTAAACAGTATTCAACTGATTGATGTGGCCCTAAAAAACGCTTGTCTGTCCGACCCTATTGGCGGGGGAGCCAGCCAATTGGATACCAGGGTGGAAATTGTTAAGGCGTAGTTTTGCCCTTACTTCCCGGGGCTATGGACAAAACAAGCGGGGGTACTAAGCAATAGACTAAGTTGAAGGCCCACAGTTTAACCAACTGTGGGTTTATTCTTGCACATTTTGAAAACTGTAAATTCCTGCAAGGCCCTGGTTGAATTTTTGCAAAGTTTTTCATAGACTAAGGCACACTAACAGAAGTGTTACAGGTAGGGGGGATAGCGTTGATTAGGACATTAGCTTATACCAAGGATACCGGGGTAAGGGTAAACATAGAGAACAAACAACCAGTGACTCAACAACATGGCCTCCTTTGGCTGGACATCGGGAACCCGACAGTTGAGGAGTATACCCTACTTGAGAACATCTTCAAATTCCACTATCTGGCTATTGAAGACTGCCGTCATCTCCAGAACAGGTCCAAACTGGACGAGTATTCGGGTTACGCATTTCTGATCCTGCAGGTTTTGCTGGCCCGCAATAAGCGCAATCGCCTGGAGTTTGGAGAACTGAAGGTTTTTCTGGGCGAAAATTACCTGGTAACTATCCACCACCAGCCCATGAGCTTCCTGGACGAGGTGTATGACCGCTGTCAGCGTAAGCAGGAAATAATGTCCAAAGGGGCTGACTTTCTCTTTTATACTGTGCTGGATGCTTTGGTGGACCAATACCTGCCCTTCTTTGACATTATTGATGAGGATGTGGAACGCCTGGAGGAGACAATTTTTCAGGACCCCACTAACGAACATCTTAATGAGCTTTTCCAGTTAAGAAAACAACTTGTGGTGCTGCGCAGGGTGCTGTCTCCCCTGAGGGATATCCTTAACATGCTCTTGAATCCCGGTGCGACGTACCTGACGGAAAAATACCGGGCTTATTTCTTGGATATCTATGACCATGTCCTGCGCAGCTTGGAGATGGTGGATTCTTTCCATGACCTCTTAAACGGGCTTTTTGAGATGTACCTGTCTCTGGTAAGTAACAGGCTGAATGAGCTCATGAAAACCCTGACCATTATTGCCACTATTTTTATGCCCTTGACCCTGATTTCCGGTATTTATGGCAAGAATTTTGAGAACTTTCCTGAGTTGAAGTGGAGATATGGATATTATGCAGCTCTGGGACTAATGGGAGTGGTCACCGGGATAATGCTGGTATTTTTCCGGAAGAAGAAGTGGATATGAGCAAGAACCCGGTGAGGAATAATGGCGCCCGGCCTTTAGTAATATTCCGGTAAGTATTTAGCCACCAGTTTCCGGTTCAAGCGTTCCCAAATCTGGCTCTCTTTCCGGTACTGCCGGAGGGCCTTAAGGTCCAGGTCGGCCACGACTACAGCCTCTTGGTGAGGGTCCGGAGCCTGGGCCAGCACCCCGTCGCCATTAGGCGTAAGCTCAAGGGGAGCAAAAACCCCGGCCCGCCCGGTGAGTTCCATCCCCAGAACCTCGCCTACCAGGGCGCTGGTCACCCCGTATACCGGTGTTTCCTGTACCCGGGGCCAGGCGCCCCGGAGGGCTTTCCAGAAGTTGTACCGGTCCGGGTTTGCTGTTGGCACCAGAATAATCTCCGCTCCCCGGTTTGCTAAAATCCGAAAAGTTTCAAAATAGGTAGCATCCATGCAGACCGGGAAGGCCAGGTTTCCCAACGGGGTGCTGTAGACCTGAAGGTCACAGCCGCAGCTAATACCCCATTCGGCTTCTACGGGAAGGAGATGGGCCTTTACCTGTTGGCCAACCGGCTCACCTGAGGGGGCAAAAAGGTAGGCAGCATTAACCACTTGCTTCTGCAAAGTACCTTGACTGTTGGAGATAGCGCCATCCTGACGGATGATGATACTTCCGCCCATGATATACACACCAAAGCGCCTGGCCAACTCCTTGAAGGTTGTAAAATATACCTGCCTGGTTACCGGGGTAAGGTAGGAAAAGACATCTCCGGCACTTAACTGGGTATCGCCAAGAGAGGCCAGGGCTTTGTTCAAATTGGCTTCCCGGGGCAGGTTACTTATTCCGGGGAGTAACCCCAGAAGTTGGGTAGCATTGTCCTCAGGAAAGACCAGCAAATCCGCTCCTTTAGCAACAGCTTCCGCTGTGTGCAGGTACATGGTATCCACATATTCCAGCACGTTTTCTACCAAAGTCAGGCGGCTTTGGATAGCTGCTACCCGTACTTTTCCACAGTTTTGACCATTTGGGAAGGGTTCTGATTCGTCTGTTAGGCCTGGGGTATGTGCAGTTACCCCGGGATTTTGTTTGTTCTCGCTGTGAGGGTTATTATCCAGTGGGCTTGGATACAGTTTCTTGGCTAAATGAGCTTTTATCAGAGCAGGTCTGGTCTGCCAGAGCAGATACTTCAAAAACAATGCTCCTGAAAGTTCTGTCCGGAGTTTCTGTAGCCACATCCCGGCATGAAAACTCATTTAACACTACCCCAATCTATTTTAGTTGCCCTAAAAGACTTTAACTGTAAAGCCAATTCAGGTTCACTCAAGACACAATATTGATTTATCCTCTGGCTCAAAACTGTACACCCGGCCCAGCTCCCGCCGGTACAGCGGAATATTAAAATGCTCCCTCAGGGGGTAGCGGGAACGAATTTCACCTAACATTTCCAGAGAAATCCGGGCCTCGACCTTTTCCGGTTCAGTTGCCGATTCGGCCTGGGACAACACCCCTGTTTCCCCGGGAGTAATCTCACAAGGACCATAGAGACTGCTTTGCCCGGCAAAAGACTTCCCCAAAAAGTTCCCAACCAGGCAGGCTTCGGCACAGTAAACTTGGTTTTGTTGGACTTGCTGCCACATTCCGGCCACCTGGCGCCAGGGATTATAAGGCTGCGGCCGGGCGGTAAGGGCAAGGAGGACCTGGGCCCCCTGCAGAGACAGGATCCGGCTTACTTCCGGATACCAGGCGTCAGTGCCCAGCACCAGTCCCAGCACACCCAGCGGTGTATTCACCACCTGCAGGCTGTCACCGGGTTCGAGACACAACTTTACCGGCCAGGTATAACCCTGATGGAGAGACAAGTTTGGTGGATCAGGACACTCCCCGGAAGTACAATAAGGGTTACCGGGAGCAACGCTACCAAACAACAGCTCTTCTTCCCAGGAGCTAAAATGAGTCTGCGCCTGCTCCAGAATGACCTGCCCCTGGGGAGAAAAGAGGAAGGCCCGGTTTTGGAATCTAATGCTGTCATAAGTTTCAGTAGAGGAGATATCCGTGACCTCTAAAAGGCTTCCGGGTAAAAGGTATAACCCGAATTCCCCGGCCAGCTTTCCACAGGTATCAAGGAAAGTTTGTCTAACTGTTTTCCCTTGTTTTTGAAGATATTTTAGCAGCTTTATGCCATCTGCAGGCTCTTCCGGGCAGACTAAATTGAGGGCCCAGAACTGGGGATAGATGACCAGTTTGCCCCCCTCATCCCGGGCCCGGGTTAACTGTTTCCTGACCTCAGCAAGCAGATTTTCCCGGGAATCCCCAAACATACCTGTCTGAAAACAGCATAGCTTATAGTCACCCATTATTACCAACCTCACCGGCTAGAGTATAAGCCAAAAAGCCGGCACAGGTAGCAAAGGCTAATCCTGTTCTGACAATCCCGCTGGCGGGGTCGACAGTCTCACAGGCCAGCCCGTTATCCATGGGAGCCTGTAAAAGCAGTTCCCAAGCATTCCTGCGAATCCGGGTCAATTCCGGCTCAAAATCTTTAACAATACCTGCTTCCTGTTCCCCTGGAAAACCTTCCGGGAACCTGGTGGCCAGGAGGGTGTTACAAGCCGCTAAGACCCAGGGATTACGGGCATGAACGGAGCCAAGCTCATTGTAGCGGCCTCCTGCTTTATAAAACGGATTATACTCGGAATGGGCCCAGCGCAGGGTATTGAGATAAACCTTATCCCGGTAAGGGCAAAAGCCGTAATGGGCCAGGAGCTGCAGGCTGCCCGGAGGATTGTCATAAAGTTCGTAATTGCCCTGGGCATCGGTTGACCATACAAACATGGGCCCAAAGGGGCCCTCGGCAACACAGTATTTATAAATATCCTCGCGAAAATGCCTGGCGACCTCAGCCAGCATCTCCCCGTCTACAGGCTTTACCCCGGGGGCTTGTCGGCACAGTAAAGGCTTCCGGAATACTCCGGAAAGGAAGTTCAGCATTTTCCAGACCAGGACATTAGCATAAGTGAGATACGGGTAAGTAACAGGATCATCCGAGGGGTCCAGAAAAGTTGAACACAGGTGCACACCCTCGCCCTGGTGCTTGCCTAACTCGTCCAGAAGGCCTACCAGACCGGAACGGATTTCGGGAAGCTCCAGAATTGAGCTGTCACCGGTCAGGTCCAGATAACTTTCCAAAGCCACTGTATAAGCGCAGAGTTGGTCCAGCTCAAAACCGGGATAAAGCACCACACCGTTAATATAATGACTATGTATAGCCGCATTGGCCAGGTGCCGCCGGAAACCGGTCAGGAGCATTTCCCTCGCCCGTCCGGGGTTCACCAGCAGTATGGCCGGAAAACTCCAGAGGAAAGTGTCCCTGGGCCAATAAGCGGCGCTGACATAATAGCGCGGGCTGCGGGAGGTGACCAGCACCAGTTCTTCAGTATCAATGGTTTTTCCCTGGGAGTAGTAATAGTTAAAAAAGAGGTTGCGATTCAATACCTCTCCCAGCCTGGTATTCTTGGTTTCCAGATGATGCCGGCGCAACCAGCGCACACATTCCTGGCGGAGATTGTCCCAACCTCTCCGGCGCAGGTCAACCAGTGTGGTCCCCGCCCCGTCACCTTCCTGGTTAATCCCACCATACAGCGCAACCACCAGGCCTTTTCTGGGTGGTATGATTCCGCTGCGGGAGAGGTCGAACTCTATGGCTTTTAGGGCGGGATTCTGTTCGATAACAGGATTAGCTGTTAAGGGTTCTTTTTCCCGGCCTGTCGCCGTATCCAGGCCCAGCGCCAGGGCTGCCAAGCCTGTGGGGGCTTTGAATTCCAGAATCAGGGCATCAGTCCAAGTGTTATGATACAGGTGGTTTTGCCCCCAGGGATGTTGGGAAGTATAAATGGTACTCAAGGTTTCCTGCCAATGCCCTTTAAAACCGGCCCTGGTTTTTACAGGACTGTCACTCCGGTTGAGAAGTCCGATTATGTACACAAAACCTTTAGTCTCCGGTGGAGTGACAATTTGGTAGCGCACCTCCAGGTCACCTAAAAAATATGTAGACCGGGGCAGCCACTCACCCTCGTACTCCCAGACCGGAGTCTTTTCAGGGTGCTTGGCTGTGTCATTCTTTTCAGGGTATTTGACTGTGGCTTCCTTTTCCGGGTACCGGCACGTCCCTTCTATATTTTCCACCTCAACATAGGGTTCCAACAAAGGCCGGCCTGCACTGCCGCAGAATTCCAACAAACCCCTTGTGCCCATGTGCAGTACACTGACCCTTTCCAGACCGCCGGTAACAGGGTTAATCAGGGGGAGAGACACATATTCATTTCCCGTCAGATGATAAGGCAGGTAAT
>JAJZTU010000150.1 GCA_021848765.1 Bacillota bacterium | reverse complement strand
GTCCCGTCAACTGCCCAGGCGCCACCGGCGGCACCTGGAAGTTCTACCTCATCTACTCTTAAAGGACAATGTACGGTAATACAATGTCCGGTTGCGCTTTTTTCCCGGTCCGGGGCTACTACTGTAACCTCTGCCAAATCCTTTACGACGTTAACCAAGGCCTGGATTCCCGCTGCCATAATGCCGTCGTCATTTGTAACCAGAACCCGCTTCATGTTAGCCTCCTGTTAAACTTCATAAACGGAAATAGTCATGGTATTTTCTTTTCTATTCAGGGTTAAACCAAACATAACCCGTTTTTCTTTCAGGGTTTTGTTCAAAAAGTCAACTATTTTATACATATCTTCATTAACCGGCAGAGTTTTAGTGGCTATTAACTCCAGCTTATCCCGCTCCTGTTCCATCCTGTACTCCTTTCTACGGCCTGCTCATAATTAATGAAAAAGCTTCTGACCTGGTTGCAGTATTTTTCTTAAATATTCCCCGCACCGCGGAAGTTGTGGTCAAGGAGCCAGGCTTTTTCACTCCCCGCATGGTCATACACATGTGTTCCGCCTCCACAACCACCAATACTCCAAGGGGCTGCAGGGCTTCCATAATCAGGTCGGCAACTTGACTGGTCAAACGCTCCTGAAGCTGGGGGCGCTTGGCTACCGTCTCTACTACACGGGCTAGTTTGGAAAGTCCGGTAATTTTACCCCTGGCCGGAATGTAAGCAACATGTGCTTTACCGAAAAAGGGCAGTAAGTGATGCTCACACATGGAATAAAAAGGGATATCCTTCACCAGCACCATCTCGTCATGTTCCTCTGTAAACAATACCTGCAGAAATTGCTTGGGATCTGTCTCCAAACCTTGAAAAATCTCCTGATACATTCTGGCTACCCTTTTGGGAGTATCCAGCAGGCCCTCTCTGTCAGGATCTTCGCCGATAGCCTCCAAAATCATCCGTACTGCTGTTGCTATCTTTTTTGTGTCCACTATCCTCTACCCCTCTTCCTCTTATAAAACCCCCAACATTTTATGGGTCTGGGGGAGCACTCTGACCTGCTGTAAAAACTCCCGGCATAATTGATGAAACCCCAGCAGTTGTTCTGCCCCTGGGGGGTGTATCGACTTATCCCTTGGCGGTGTAACCGGTTGCAGGACCACAGGTATCCCCGGGTTAACCGATGCTACCAGTTGGCTGGCCTGCCTGAGTTCATCTGGTGTTGAGGACTGGGCTACAACTATTTTGACGTATTTATCCACCGTAAACTTTTCCGCTGTCAGGAGAAACCGATGGTGATCATTCCATTTGTCGAAATAACCTGTAGTACTGGGAAGTTTAATGTCCATGCTAATAATATCTACCAGGTTGCCCACCCTGTCAAGGGCTTCCGGCAAAGTTCCGTTAGTTTCCAGGTAAATTTTCAGTCCCAGTTCCCGTAACAAAGGGGCCAGTTCGCTGATAAAATCAGTAAACAGGAGAGGCTCACCTCCTGTCAAGCTTACCGAATGATGCAATTGGGGCCGGAAAGTTTTCACCAACTCAACCAGGGTATTAACAGCTACGGGATTAGGATACAGGTCGAACTCACCCCTGCCCGGAACAACTTCTACCCGGCAAGGCTCCTGATAGTCAAATGACCCCGGGGTGTCACAGTAAGCACATCTGAGATTACACCCGGCCAGGCGGATAAATACCTGGCGTTCACCAACCACTAATCCCTCTCCTTGGATTGAGGACATCATCTCCATAACCCTGGGCTGCACTAATCAACCCCCCTTACTTTACACCTGGCCATCCGGATGCCCTCAATTTCTGCAGCGTAAGCGTTCATTACCTTCCCGGCAAACCCCCTTGGGTCTAAGATGCCCAGTTCTTGCAGGCTTATCGTCTTGACCGGGGTGTGCTTACTGCTGATGTTTAGTCCGGTATGAATCATCGTGGAAACCCTGGTCAAAGTTGCAATAGAAACTGAGAGTTTACCCGCACCCTGAAAGAGATCATCTCCTGTTCTGGTTAATCCCCGGACTCCCTCTGCCTGAAGCAGTTCGCTAATTATAGCTATAAAGAGTCTTTGCCTGAGGACCATCTTCTCCAAATCCTGGTCAAAGTGTTCAATTATGAAATGCAGCATATCCTCACTGTAGATATGGGCTTGATCTAACACATCTTCCACATCTACCAGTTCCCTGAGCTCAACCTGGCAACCACCCCGGAAGGCCACTATACTGTCCCCCTGCACCCTAAAGTTGCGGTAGGCGAAAAGAGAGCTTAGTTGGGTTCCGTCATATTTCAGTACATCTTCAACCCAGAAGGACTTCAGCAGCATTATGACAGTTCCTCCTTTCCTCCTGTTACTCCCGGGCAACTCCAGCCTTTTTCATGGCTCTGGAAAAGCGCCGGCAGCTTTCGCAGCGGCCGCACATTTCCTGATAACCATGATAACAGCTCCAAATGTACCTGAAGGGTAATCCTAACTCTTGCCCCAGCTTGACAATGCCCGCTTTGTCTAAATCCTGGGTATAGCTGATTACACTGGGACGGCTTAAAGTAGAGAGTTCCAGTGCGGAGGAGGACCTATTTAAAAACTCAACAGTATTATCCGGAAATGTGGCAGCCTCCTCACGGTTAAAACCGGTAATTATCCACTCATAATCCCCTGACTCGGCAAAACACGCAGCAATGTTGATGAAGAGGCCATTGCGATTGGGAACCCAAACCTTATGGGCAGTTTCCTTTGCTGCACCCTGAATATCGTCCAAGTCGCTTTCGTCAGGTTCCGGAGGTTGCTCACCGTAGTTTACCAGACTTGTTTTGGTTATCCTCTGCAAGAAATCCAGCTTGATTACTTCCCTGGAAACTCCATAATAATTT
The DNA here is from genome assembly GCA_021848765.1 of Bacillota bacterium. Lineage (GTDB taxonomy): Bacteria > Bacillota > Carboxydocellales > JAJZTU01 > JAJZTU01. Next base: position 5,111 of record JAJZTU010000150.1, on the reverse strand, counting down.
GCTAACTGTTCAGAGGCCAGGAGTTCCCTCTCCCTGGCTTTTTGGCCATAGTCAAAAGTAATCACCAGAATCTTTTTATGCTTGGTCACAGCCTGGGCCAGACAAACACTGGAATCCAGACCTCCTGATAACAGTACAATAGCACCCACGGTCAGACCTCCTTGTAGGTGGCACTGGCATTGGGGGATTCCCAGACCTGGACCCTGATAACTTTAATATTTTTCCCGTCCCCGGTTTCAGTTTCTATTCTGGACTGCAACTGTTCATAGATGAACTTGGCAAGGTTCTCAGCAGTTGGGTTTAGTTCCCCTTTACCAAACCCGGCCAGTTCATTGATCAGCCGGTGATCAAATTGGGCCAGCGCTTCCTTGAGATTGCGCTTCAAAACGGAAAAATCTATTAACATGCCCAAGCCGTCCAGCTCAGCACCTGCTATAACAGCTTCAACTTCCCAGGTATGCCCGTGAATTTGGGAGCACTTGCCCGGATAGTCCCTCAGAAAATGGGCCGCATCAAAGTGTCCTTTGATCGACAGTTCGTACATTCTGGATACTCCTCCTCATCTAAGACTAGTATATCAATTTTCGGGCAGGACATTGCAAACCCGGTTTAGATAATTAACGATTTAAATCAAGTGTTGCCAAGTTAATCCAGAACTTTGAGAAACATTCGCATAAATATTCGTTGCTATTTTACACAAATCCTCTTTTTTTATAGAAATATGCTCTTTTGAAGGAAAAATCATCAGTAGGTGGAATATTATTTAAGTCGACATTTTTCAACACGAAGGGAGGATATCTGTGGTTTCGCCCATTTTTTCTCAGGAACAAACCTGTCCAATTTGTTCAACCAAGTTTAAGGTCCAAAGGATTAGAAGTTCTGCCCTGAGGGTTTTACGAAGGGATACTGACTTTTGTGTTATTTATGAAGGAGCAAACCCCTTAGTCTATAGCGTATGGGTATGTCCACAGTGTCATTTTGCTGCTACTGACCAGCACTTTCAAGATCCACTCAGTGACTTTCAACTGGACCGGCTAAAAAAGGGACTAAGCCTGTTTAAAGGGGATGAGCCGGATTTCTCAGGAGAACGCACTTGGGATGTGGTAATTCGCAGCTGTGAACTGGCGATCCGCACCGCCCAGATCTACCATGCCAAAGCAAGCTATTTAGGGGCTCTGTTTCTCAGGGCTGCTTGGGCTTGCCGGTTTGCGGGCAAGCAAACTCAGGAAAAAGATTTCATTGCCGGGGCGGCTGATCAATACCAGAAAGCCTATGAAGGAGAGAGTAACGATACTCGGGTTAGTGAGCCCAAAATGCTCTATTTGATTGGTGAACTCAATCGCCGTGCCGGTCATCCCAGGGAAGCAATTCTGTGGTTTAGCAGGGCGGTACGCCATCCGGGAATTAAACGGGAGGCTGAGGTGGACAGGCTGGCACGGGATCAGTGGTTGCTGGCCAAGAACGAAGCCAAAGAGCTGGGGGATTCGGGGCAAATGCCCCCAGAGGAAACGGAAAGTTCTGCCGGACAGTCCGAATCCCAAGCCCTTGCTTCCGACCCGGCAGCCACTTCCGGCACAGTTAATCCCTTACCCTCCGGCAATCGCCCCACCGTAAACATGCTGGTTCATCTATACCAGGACCAGGTCACCTGGCTACAGGGAATAACCAATAAAGCCTATGAGCAACACCACCGGCTTTTAGAAAAGGCCGCAGTCGTACGGGCTGTGCTGGATGCTGTCAGCCAGGTCGAAATCCCTGCTGACCGGTTGCAGGATGAAGTTGTCCTGCGTGAGTATTTGGTCCAAGCTCTATCCTCCCCCATCAGAAAACCTGACTAAACAAATTATCAAGCCAGGAACGGTGAAAATTCCGTTCCTGGCTTGCTTTAGATTATATACCCATCATTATTCAATTATCTCAGAGAAATAAATGACTGTAACTGTGTCATCCTCGGAAACAGTGCGTCCGTATATTTCCGAGAGATAATCCACTACATCCCGGTGGCTGCGGATGTCCGGGCTTTCACCCCGTAAATCTTCAGGAGTTAATTCCTTGATGGTCTTTAATTGAACCCTATCCAGGACACCGGTAAATACCTTTTTCCTGGGTGAATAACGATTACCTGCGGTAACCCAGACAATGTCTCCCTCACTATACTTGGCGGTTTTGTCTCCCAGCCGGATGGTACAGGTTTTTTTTCTGCACAACAAATGACCATGGTAATTTGAGGAATAAAAATTCAGTGCACGCATGTGGATTTCATCCTCCTCTATTTGGCGGGAAAGTAGACAGCGCCGAGTTGAGTCTGCAGTTTATCCAGTTCACGGACCAGTGATTCGACTTCGTCCACGGACATGTTCTTCCGGTCCTGACTCAAGCGACTATAGTATTGGGTAATCCCTAATAACAAGTCTACGGTTTTGTCCACGGACTTCTCCTGCCCCACACTCAGGGTTTGTTTGTTGACAACTTTTTCCGCATAGGGTTTGAGCACATCCCGGTAGGTATGTTCAAGGACCAGATGGTTTTTGTTCAATACACTCAGTAATCCGGCCGGGGCCAATTCCTTTTTAACTGCCGCAGGAAGATTAATATTGTTATCCATCCTCCTGTACTCGGATTCTTTAATAAAAATGGTTGATTCAGTAGCACCCAGGACAGTTCCTAATACCAGTTCAGGATGGTCAGAACTTCGCAGCTTGTTTAATGAACCTGAAATTACAGTCAACCTTCGGTAATCCCGGTCAATGGCGGCATTAAAGGCCTCGATAGCGTCTAGCTTTAGCCATAGCTCAAATTGGGCCTCGTCAATTTTGGAGCCAGGACTTGTTCCCGGAGGGGTTCTTCCGGAAATATTGCTGCAACCGGTAATAAAAAAAAGACCAAACAGGATAAATAGAGCAACGAGGAGTGTGCTGATTTTTCTCATGCTAAATTTCCTTTCTGCCACCTTTCTGTTAGTTAATAATATATTCTCCGGACGTTGCTTTTTTCCTGCTGGTATGAGATGTCTAATCAGATAGGCCAAGTGCCCGGTTGTAGCACTTGGCTGCTTCAATTTGCCGCATTTCCAGAAGACACATTGCTTTTTAAAAGATTTTTTTTAATAAACCCAGGTTTGCATGAACAGGTAAGGAGCAGTGGAATAATAAACTTGGTATTCCCCCTACCTAATTTTAATTGTCAGGAGTTGAAGTAATTGCGCCGTTATTTGCTAATCATTTTACTTTTTTTCCTTGCCTTTAGATATCCGGAAGCAGTTTATGCTAAGGAAGTTCACGACAGTACCTGGTATAAAATAAAACAACATAATTGTGAAACTTTTACAGGGGCATTGCCCAGAAGTACGGCTCAAAAGGAGGGCAAAAAGAAATATCCCCCTCCTACGGGAGACGTAAGTATAATTATTGATACTCAAAGACGCACCCTTACGGTGTTTAATGATAATGAACCTTACAAAACGTTCAGGGTAGCAGTAGGAAAACCCGAAACCCCCACTCCCATAGGCAACTGGAAAATTATCCGCAAGGCCAAAGATTGGGGTGATGGCTTTGGTTCAAGATTCATGCTGCTTGATGTAACCTGGGGTCTTTATGGGATTCACGGTACTAATAAACCCTACTCAATTGGCGGTGAGGAAAGTGGGGGGTGTATCAGAATGTTTAATTGGGATGTTGAAGAGCTTTATCCCTGGATTAAAGTGGGCACCCCGGTTACTATTGTGGGAAATCCTTTTGGCCGCTTGCACCGACCATGGAAAGTACTCGTTAACGGTGACAAAGGCACTGACGTTGTGTTAGTCCAGGAACGGTTAAAGAAATGGGGTTTTTATCAGGGTAAATGTGATGGCATTTTTGGGTGGGGTACCGAACAAGGCTTAAAAAAATTTCAAAAAGTTTACAAGCTTCCTGAAACCGGTCAGGTTGATGAGGATGATTATGCCGCCCTGGGCTTAAAGTAGGAAGAAGGAGGTTTAGCGGATGGTCCCTAAAAAATTTGTTAAGTATGGTGGAATAAAGTTTGAAAACAATGTTCCTGTAGAAGAAATCAATGACTTTGTAAAAGGATTGCCTCCAGAAAAAAAAGATTCCTTGTTTGAGGTCGTAAAGGAGCTGGATTCCGCCGGTTTAATTACCCTTGACGCTTCCGAGCTTACCACCGTGGACTTGGATACCATTGATTGGCAAAGGTAACTGTTAAGGGCTCCGTACTCTACCGGAGCCCTGTTCCTTACCAAGGCTTTTTTTATGCTAAGCTGGGGTTCCATTGCCGTACTCTGAAGTCCACCCCAAGTGATTCAGCAATTTTCCGGCAGGCATCCAGGTTAATACCGGGTCTGTCCACCACTGATAAAATAACCTTGGGAATATAAGCTTTGCAGGCGGCAGTGAAATCTAATACAGCCTGAAAGGCTTTTTCACCATAAACAGAATGACAGATGGCCTGGTACTTTTCCGCAGATTCAGCATTCAAGCTGATGGAGACAATATCAATCAGTCCCGCCAAGTCAGGTACAATATTCCGGCCATGAATGAGGTTAGCCTGCCCATTGGTATTAATCCTGACAGGCACTCCGTATTTCCTGAGTTCCCTGGCAATGCCAACCACTGCATCAACCCTGGACAGGGGTTCCCCAAATCCGCAAAAGACTAATTCTTCATATTTTTCAGGGTGCTCAATGGAGTCCAGGACCTCTTGTAGCGTGGGCTGGTGTTCTAACCACAGACTGCCTTCTGTAACCCCGGCAGCGCTCTCCCGGACACAGAACTCACAGCGGTTAGTACAGGCATTGGTGATATTCAAATATAACTTGCTACCCAACACGTAGCTGTACACATTAGATTTTTGCTGAGCGTATTTGCTTGACATAAAACCCCTCCCGGAATATATTGCTATCCTTCCCCCTTAAAAACCAAAACAGCTATACCCATGGCAACAACTGTTACTGATAAAATGACGGTAATATCCCGCACCAAGGAAAATTCCTGAATTCCCAGGATAATGTGCTTCAAAGCGTCTACCCCATAAGCCATGGGATTGCCAACTGCCACCAGCTTCATCCAAGCCGGTAATCCTGACACTGGAAATACCGCCCCGCTTAAAAAATACAT
>JAJZTU010000149.1 GCA_021848765.1 Bacillota bacterium | reverse complement strand
GATTCATTGCTTTCTACCGCTCGGATACCTGCCCCGGTTAGGCGCTCTTAGCTCCATACCAAGTCGCTCTAAGCTTGGTCTGCTAATAGAATCGACCAACCCTGCTGATGGGTCTTCCGTGACCCCAGCAGGGTTGCCGTTGTCATTAGGCCGGCAAGGTCGATTCTATTGCAGACCTGCGCTAAGAGCGACTATGGTATTCCGCCATGAGCGCACTTATACTTTGGGACAGGTATCCTACCGGTCGTAGAAAGTCCGGCCAGACCATTATTCCACTGCAGCCTGCTCCCGGTCCCTCCTGTAGGTGAAAATCTTTACCTCGGCCCGTAAGCTATCCTTCTCCAGGTATAAAAAACCCATACTGGCAATATTCCGTGTCCGTATGGCTTTGCCTGGGTTAAACAGCAGAACTTCCTGCTTAATCCGTTTTCTCACCTTAAATGGTGGTTCAAATTCTACCCTTAAGCAATCCAGCATCGGTTTATGACCGTGACCGAATACTATGCAATCCAGTCCCGGCTCGTTTAAAAAGGGCTCACACAGTACCGGGTACAGGAGTTCCAGTTGCAAAGCCTTATTGATGTGCACCCCATCCAACTCATCCCCGTGGATCATCCCGATTCTAAACCCTCCTACCTCCACTATCTTTTTCCTGGGCAGCCCGGTTCCAAAATATTCCTCGTCATGATTTCCGGCCACAGCCTCCACAGGCGCATATTGGGCCAGTTCTTCCAGGACCTCCGGGGCAACAATATCCCCACAATGCAGAATCAAATCCACTCCCCTGAGGCTCTCCAACACCCGTTCTGTTAGCTTCTCATGCTTATGGGGAATGTGAGTATCTGATATTACTGCAATTATCACCGGACACTCCCCCTTATAGCGCATAATGCACTGCAAATTCGTCCAAAAAGCGGCTTTTGTTCTCCCAGGGGGCCAAGTACTCTTCCACCCTTTCCAGGAGCTTCGCCCGTTCTTCCTCAGGAATGCCGCCCTCATAGTAACGCTTAGCCAGCCTCCAGGGACGCTCAGGAAAGTGGAGTAAAGCATGTAGGAACTGCAGTTCTTGTCTGGATAATGGCCTGACTTGCCGGTACTGCTCCAGAATATTCCCGGCCTCCTGCATTCTCCATTCTCCTTTGCGCAGGGTCCGGCGTAAAAGCCGCCAAAGGTCTACTATAGGCAGGTCTACAGCCATAGAGTCAAAATCAATCATCCAAGCCTGGTTCTGCCCGTCTATAAGAAAATTGCGTGCTGCCGTATCCCCGTGACAAATAGGCAGTTTCCCCTCATATTGGCGGATCAGCTGGTCATACGGGGAACTGTTCAGAAGCTGGCAGGCCGCCAAGGCCTGCTGCCCAAGCCAGGGACTGTGGACACGCATAAGCTGATCAAAGCCGCCGGCCTCTCCGCTGTTTTCAGCCCTGGAACAGTAGTCCACCAGCTCAATCAACTGTTTCTTCAGCTTTTTGTCCCATTTGCCTACCTTTACCTTGGCCTCCGCATCCCCCTGAGGGACAAAACCTTCAGTAGCCAGGTGGAACTCGGCCAGAGTCCTCGCTGTAGCCCCCATCTGCTCTTGGTTCCGGTAATCCGGTTCCTCCCCATCCAGCCAGGGTGTCACAATATAGTACTTGCCTTTTTCACTGACGAAGGATTCCCCTTGGAGAGTGGGCCGAAAAGCAGCCAGCCTGTTAAATCCGTTGGCCTCCAGGTGGCGGAGCGCCTGAGCGATAAACCGCAGTTTCCCGGCCTTTTCTTTCACCTCTTTAAAACAAAATAATCCTTCCCTGGCCTGAACCCGGTAAACATCCCTAACTGCATTAACTGCCAGGGGCTCCAGTCCCCAATAGGCCAGAAGAGGTTCTATAGTTTTCCCGTTTAAATCTTCCACTCTATCCATCCCTCCTTTTAACAATAACGTTGGGCGAATTGCCAGATGAACCGTTCCTTTTCTAATTTCTGTTGAATGATGCTGTTAATTTTACCGGTAAACTCCTTCTCCGGCCACTCCTTTTTGCTGCCATAATACCGGTCTGCCAGCCGCCAGAATTTCTGGGGAAACTGGAAGAAACCCAGCAGGATTGGCAGCTCTTCTCTGGTCAGGGGATTAATCTCCTGGTAAATATCCAGAATGAGTTCCGCCCGGTCAATTTCCCAACGCTGCTTTTTCAGGCTGCGTTCGATGAGGCGGCACAGGTCATTGACCCGCAGATCAAAACGGCTGTAGTCAAAGTCAATTAAATAAGCCTCACCGTCCGGTCTAATCACAAAGTTCCGGGCTGCTACATCCCTGTGGGTAAAGAAACCCATTTCCCTTGCCATGGCCGCAACCCGTGGGTAATCGTAGAAAGCAAAGGTACGCAGAGCTTGCTGGCCCATATGATAGAAATAGTCCACGTTGGCCAGGAACTTGCGGTCAAACTCACTAAGCCACCGTTTGCAGAGCACCTGTTCCTTGAACTCCATCAGGTCCCGCAGCCGCCAGGCAAAGGTCTGCGGCCAACGGTTCCACATTACCTTGGCTTTTGCTCCTGAGGGTACAACAAACCCTTGGGAATAGCGATGGAACTCAGCCAGGGTACGGGTAGCGCTCTCTAAATGCCCTAGGAGATTGAAATCACATTTTTCCCCTTCCAGCCATTCATTGGCCAGGTAAATGCCGGTTCCAATTTTCACATAGGGTGTTCCCCTGCTGGTGGTTACCAGGCGGGCAAACTTCTGAAAACCCGTGTCTGCCAGGTACTGCTGGATAGCACAGAGGTAGCGCGCCTTGGATTCCCCCAAGTCGGCCCGTTTCAGGCACCAAACCCCTGCATCTGAGACCACCTTGTAGACATTATCCTGGATGGTAAAGATCCTCCGGAGCTTTACCCCGTACTCATCAGCCACCGCCTTTAGTTCCTGTTTATCTAACCTGCCCATCCCACGCCCTCCTTGTGGTTATAAACCCCAGGCAAAATGCCTATTCCACCGAGGATATCTTATTTTATGCATCACAGTTCAGCAGGGTGCCTATTAAGTAAAAACCCCGGGTAGAATACTCTACCCGGGGTTAGCCGGTTGTAGTTTTTAATTTCCTGGTAAAAGTATCAAAAATACCGTACCCTTACCTGGTTCACTTTCCGCCCTGATTGTACCTCCATGAGCCTGGATAATCGACTTGGCTATAGCCAAGCCCAGTCCGGTACCGGCGGTACCTCGCCTCCTTGATTTGTCCACTTTGAAAAAGCGTTCAAAAATATAAGGCATCTCCTCCGGCGGAATTCCGGAACCGCTGTCCCGGACCCGGATTTCTACACCCTGATCCTTGCTTGCGGCGCCTAATTCAATGCTTCCCCCTTCGGGAGTATAACGCATCGCATTGTCCAGGAGGTTAATCAGCACTTGGGCCAGGCGGTCTTCATCTCCCACGATGCTGGGAAGCCCGGAACCGGCCTGCAGCTTTAACTCGACATTTCTCTCCCTGGCTAAGGGCTTGAAGGGATGGATGGCCCTCTTCAGAAGAACCGGGATGTTTACCGGGCCGGTAGTGAGTTGCAGGTTTCCGGACTGCATTTTGGCCAGGTCCAGGAGGTCATTGACCAGACGCTGCAACCGGTTGGTTTCATCCCTGATAATCCCCACCATCTCCTGCCTGGCCTCCTCACCGGTAGCCAGGCCTTCCCCCAGGGCCTCCGCATAGCCCTGAATCAAGGTGAGGGGGGTCCTGAGTTCATGGGATACATTGGCTACAAAATCCCGGCGCATGGTCTCCAACCGGCGCTCCTTGCTGATATCCCTCACCACCATGACCACCCCGGTCATTTCCTGCAAACTATCCCTCAAAGGAGCCATGCTTACAGCCAGAGTGCGCTCAGGAAGAATTACTTCTTCCCGCACTTTTTGTTTTTCCTCGAGTACCCGCCGGAAGAGTTCCTTAATCTCCGGAAACAGGCAGCACTGGCCAATAGACTTTCCTGCTATTTCCTGTCCCTGAACCTTGAGGAGTTCCCTGGCCGGGGTGTTGCTTTGAATTATTATACCCTCCAGGTCAAAGGAGACTACCCCTTCAGACATGCTGAAGATAATATTGCCTAACTGGTCTTTTTCCCGGGAAAGAGCGTCCAGGCTGTCCTGAAGTTCGGTGGAAAGAATGTTCAAGGTGCGGCCCAGCCGGCCTACTTCATCCCCTGAGGTGATGTCTACCTTGGTAGAAAAGTCCCCATGGATCATCCTGGTTGCTGCCTGGTTAATCTGGAGCAAAGGCCGGGAGATAGTCCGGGAAGCCAGCAGGGCAAGCAGGGTTGCTACTCCCACAACAGCCAGGGAAGCCGTAAGAATCAGCATTTTGATTTCCCTGGCAGTATCAGTTATTGGCGCCAGGGGAGCATATAATAACACAGCCTTGTCCACCCGCTGTTTGCCCTCCGGATTAATCCCAGGCTTGATTACCGGTATCACTACAGAAATGGAATCCTGATCGGAAAAAGGAGTCCTGCCCTTGCGGACCACTATTTTACCCTGGTTGATGTCCGCAACATCAGGCTTCGTAAGTTTAGTCCCCTGGGGCATATGCATCATTCCGGAACAACCGATTACCCGGCCCAGGTTATCAGTTATGGCTATGGTAGTAGGGGCATCCAGGCTCATGACCCTGGCATAGAGGAGGGCTTTATCCTCCGCGCCCTCTGATACCAGAATATCTGCCACTATTTGACCCTTGTTAATCAGGTGCTGGGCCTGCTGGTTTAAATAGAACTGGTCAAATATCTGGCTGATAAAGGCCCCCAGCACAGCCAGGACCCCCACGGCAAAAAGCACAAAAGCCAACCAAAGTTTAGTGGCAATGCTGCGCATCATTTCTGCTTCACCTCAAACTTGTAGCCCACCCCCCATACTGTGGCGATGTATTCCGCCACCTGGGTTGAGGCTTTAGCAAGTTTCTCCCGCAATCTTTTAATATGGGTATCCACAGTACGCAGATCTCCAAAATAGTCATAACCCCAGACATTCTGCAAAAGCTGTTCCCTGGTAAACACCCTGCCTTGTTGTTTAGCCAGGTAGAGGAGCAGGTCAAACTCCAACGGAGTGAGGCTGACCACCTGATCCTCAATGATTACCTTGCGGGACTCCTCCTGGATACACAGACCCGGGAAAGCCACCGAGCCCTCCGGAACACCAGGACCCGCACCTGCCCCGCCTGACCTGCGCAAAAGAGCTTTTACCCGCAGGACCATCTCCCGGTGACTGAAGGGTTTAACCACATAATCATCGGCCCCCAGTTCAAAACCCAAAACCCGGTCACCTTCTTCTCCTCTGGCAGTTAACATGATAACCGGAATATCCCGGCTTGCCCGGATTTTTTCACAGGCTGTCCACCCATCCATCACCGGCATCATCAGGTCCAGGATCACCAAATCCACCTGCTCTTTGCCTATGACCTCCAGGGCTTCCTCCCCATTCCCAGCCTCCAGGACCCGAAACTCTTCCCTTTCTAAAAACATGCGCAGGAGTTTACGAATCCGCTCTTCATCATCCACTACCAAAATTGTACGAACCTGTCCCACGTGTTCAACCTCCAGCTCAAAAGTCAAGCTCACGACCGCTGTCCAATCCATTCTTTATTCATCCACTATCCAAGCTAGTGTTCTCCTGTTTACACTATCACAAGCTAATGCTCATCCTGTTTAAGATCTTCCCGTATCCTCAGATACTCCTCCCGGGATATTTCGCCCCGGGCATAACGTTCCTTTAGGATGCTCATCGCATCCTGCGGCGGGGTATAATTTTGTATATTGTTCATTCTGCCTGTACCCCCTGATTTAAACAGCGCCCGCAGAATCAGGTAACCAAGACCGGTGATAACTAGCACTATCAGGAGATTCAGCAGTGACCAGATAAGCATATTGCCGTAAAACCCCATTCCTAACCCTTGTCCATATCCCCACATCATAGCTACCACCCCTTACTGCCACTTACTACCTGTAAGAAAAATCGGGGGGACTGGCATTCCCATCCCCCAAAAGCTTCCTGCTTAAATACCCTGTGGTGTGCCGGCAGGACCGTAGCCGCCCATCATACCGCCCATCATGCCCCGCATCTGGGCTTGTACCTCCGGATCAGCCATCATTCCTGCGCCTCCGCCACATCCGCCACCAACAGGACCAATAGCGTCGGGATTCTGCTCAGCATAATCCTGCCATTTGTCGATGTTATCCTGGATGACCTTCCCCTGGTCCTTGGTGATTTCACCGGAATCAACGTACTTTTGGACCACTTGCTTCTTCAGGGCCGCAATTTGCTTTTGCAGGTCCACAATTTCCTTTTTCTGGGCATCTGTCATGGCTGCAAAGGCAGGCACGGCAAAGGCAACTACCAAAACTACTGTTAAGGCAATAACTAATTTTTTGGTCATGGGACATACCTCCTTCTAATCTTGTTTTCTATTGCTTCCGCCTCTTTTTCTCTTGGCTTGATTATAATATATCATACGGTTATGTCAACAAAATGACCAAACTGTGACGTTTTCATGAACAATGAAAAGCTTATACTTTCCTGTTTTGCAGGGCCTGAGCTATCTCTGCCCTCACCTCGGGCCGGAGCTCTTTTGCCAGGGCTTGTTCCAATACTTCCTTTGCCTCCGGGCCGCCAATTTGACCCAAGGCCCAGGCAGCATGGCCGCGAATTTCCGGCCTGGGGTCAGCCATAGCCCTGATTAGGGCTGGGAGAGCCTCAGGGCTGCCTGAGTTACCCAGGGCAATGACGGCATTGCGCTGAAGCAGTTTTTTGCCCCGCCAGCCTGCGGTTGTCTTTCCAAAAGCTGCTTTAAACTTTTGATTGGAAAGGGCCAAAAACTCCTCCAAATGCGGCTCGGCATGGTGAAATTCCCCGTTCCCACCAATTTCGGCTTGGAGATTATGCGGACACACCTCCTGGCAAAGATCACACCCGTATAATTGTCTCCCCATTGCCTGCCGCAGTTCCCGGGGTATCAATCCGGGAGCCTGGGTCAGGTAGGATACACAGCGATAAGCATTTAAGCGGTACGGCTCCTCTAAAGCCCCGGTTGGGCAGGCCCGCAGACAGCGGTCACATTCCTCACAACTGTCTTTCAGGGGTTGATCAGGTTCCAGATAAATGTCCACCAGGATTTCCCCCAGCACAAACCAGGAGCCAAACTTAGGACTAATCAGGGTACAGTTTTTGCCATACCAGCCCAACCCTGAACGCCAGGCAACCGCCCGGTCCGGCAGAGGCCCGGTATCTACATACGCGGCCCAGTTAAGTGTGTATCCCAAGGACTGCTGCCACTCCTGCATAAGGGAATTAACCTTTTCCCTGAGGACCGCGTGATAATCCCTGCCCCAGGCAAACCTGGCCATCCTTCCGCTTAGTTTAGCCTTTGCAGGCGCCTTCCCGGCTGTTAATTCCGGGTTTGGTACTTTATCCCGGGAGTGGGCATAGGAAAGCCCTACGGAGATTATTGACTTTACCTCGGGGAAAGTCTTGGCCGGGTTCACCCGCTCCTCAATGCAGGCCGGGGTAAAGGGGGTTAAGTACCCCTCTTCCTGTCGCCTGGTTAAGATCTCTTCAGCCTCGCTGAGTTTGTCCGGTCCGCAGACCCCAATCAAATCAAACCCTATTTCTATGGCACACTGGATTAACCTTTCTTTTGGATTCATTTAAGCACTCTCCACCTTCAAGGCTTCCAAGCTACTCACTGCCTTTTGTACACCCTCTATTAGTTTACCACAAAAATAACTGCCAAAAAAAATTGAAGGCCAAGGATAACCTTGACCTTCTTCGCTATAATCTAAACTGTCAGACTATTGAACTTGGATTCCACCGGTGTAGCCGGCAGTACCGGACAGCCCGGCCCCCGCCCAAGTAGATGTACCGGCCAGACCGGCAACATTACGCTGGGCATAAGGCTGGCTTTGAATTACCTGAGCCTGCAATCCGGTGGGAGTAGCTCCAATTTGAGTAGTCCCGAATTGTCTCTGCTGGGCAAGGAATTCATTTTGATTTTCCGGGGAAG
>JAJZTU010000148.1 GCA_021848765.1 Bacillota bacterium | reverse complement strand
CTAAGCTTATATATCACTGCCCAGATTCCGATTAATATCGTCAAGAAAATTGTTCTTTTTAACGCGATATTCACTGTCAATCTCCTCCCTGGCTACCTTTTCAATTTCCTCCCGGAGGACGTCCATAATCTTGTTCTCAATTCTAACTCGCCCTCCCACCTCCGTTGTCAATGGTAATCCCGACTATCTCAATTATTTTTAATTATTATAATACCAATCGGAATTATCTATATTATATAGCCCCCCGGAGGGTTCGTCAAGGGGTTGTTAGGGATATCCAGGGACGGCATGGCCCTCCGTTGCTCACCGTTAACCTGGTAAGCGAATATAATGTGCAGTAGCTATATTGAGGAGGTGGGAACCCTTGAGTAATGAAAACATAAAAATCGCCCTGAATGAGCGCAAACTGTGCCTCTATCAGGGCGATGTCCTCTTCAAACCTTATCCGGTAGCTATCGGAAAACCGGCCACCCCAACCCCTGCCGGGGAATTTGCCGTATTTGAGAAAATAATTAACCCAGGAGGTATCCTGGGTAGCCGTTGGATGGGTTTTCACATTGTAAAAGACGGCAAGTACGGTATTCACGGGACTCTCAGCCCGGAATTAATTGGCCGGGCTGTCTCAAACGGCTGTGTCCGCATGTATAATCATGATGTAGAAGAAGTCTTTGCTATGGTTTCTTTAGGTACAAAAGTAACCATCGTACCGTCTCTGGCAGTAACTGTTCCCCAGCCAACCGGGATACCCGGGCCCACTCTTCCCCCGGTCGGTAAGGCCTATACCGTCAAAGCAGGCGACTCCCTCTGGAAAATCGCCAAACAGTTTGGGGTAGACCTATCCCTGCTCATCTCTATAAATAACCTGACCGAACCTTATACCATCTATCTTGGCCAAAAGTTATTAATACCCTAACTGTTATTTTATTACCTCTTTTAGGGCCACACTGATGCGAACTGACCCAAACTGGGTATTTAAGGGAATAACCAGTTTCTTGATATTCACAGTGGAAATTATTACACCTCTCCCGATTACTACGGTAGGAGGAGCAATATTACAAAGATATCCGTTAGCCTCCAGCCCGGCGGCGGCCAAGCCGGAGATGACATTTCCCATTTCCGCTATCGCACTTTCAACCATGGAATCGAAAATTGGAATTCTCTCATTCAACATCTCAGAAACAATATTCTTGGCAGTACGCTCGGAGAGCGAGTAGATAGCAACTCCCTGCAGTTGTCCCGTCACTCCGATTAGTACCGTAACCTCTTCCTGGGTAGTAAAAGAGGATTCTTCAATAGAAAGTGCACCCTTTTCAATCTGGGCTTTAATCTCCTGCTGTAGTACATCATAGGCCGCTTTAACGAAGGGATTGATAAATTCCACTTTCATGGACCTTCTACACCTCTTTCCAACTTTTTCTACAACCGGACAAACAGCTTTACTCATCAAGGGTTTCGACGATGAGCTTGGTCTGGTGCTGTGGCTCAGAAAGATTAAGTTCATCACAAACAGGGAGCTCTTGTCCGTTCTGATCAAAAAACAGCCTGACTATCGGCCGGGAAGCCAGTCCTCTCCCCAGGTTCACAACTACTCCCTTTTCTCCGTCACTAAGCTTAACCATGGTGCCGACTGGATAGGGTACCGTACATTTGGTGAACACGTCCACCAGGTTATGGTCAAATTCAAAACCCGCACTGCTCATAATATATTCAATGGCTTCATAGGGCCGGTGCTTGGGGCGGTGGGGACGGTCAGAAATCATCGCTGCATACGTATCCGCAATTGCTACAATTTTAGCCAATGGGTGAATTTGCCCCTCTTTAAGCCCTTGGGGATACCCGCTGCCATCCACCCGTTCATGATGTTGGCCTATGACTACCTTGGCAAAGGCGGAAACCTCACTTTTACCTTTAAATAACCCGGCGGAATCCTCGGCATGCTGCTTCAATATTGCCAACTCATCCGGTGAAAATTTTGCCGGCCGGTCCAAAAGTTCAGGGTCCAGCTTAGCCATACCCAAATCCTTGAGTAGTGCTCCCAGAGCTATATCATAGGATTGGCTTACATACCCCCCCATTCTGGCCATTATAATGGAGAGAATGGCCACGTTAATCGCATGGACAAACAGGTAATCGTCCTGGGACTTAATCTCTATCAAATTCGCAACCCTGGGATTATTATGAACCACATCATCGTGGATTTCTTTGGCTACCTGGGCCAAGAACCCGGTGTCAATTTTAGGATTGACGCCCCCGGAGCGCACAGCCAGAAAGGCCTCTCTCAGTGCCCGAATTGCCTTGATCCGGGTAATGTCCGAAACCGGTTCCACTATTTCTATATCCTCAACCCGGGGATCATCTATATATACTTCCGTAACTCCCGCCTGTCTCAAGCGCTTAATTTGAGCCTCTTGCATCTTTACCCCGGACGGCATAACTAACCCACCACGGCTGCTGTAGATTGCTTTAGCCAGTTTCATTCCTTCCCGTAAATACTTGGTGGAAACCTTTCGCACAATTTAATCCCCCCAACTGGGTTAGCCGATAAATCGCTTAATAGTGTCCAAAATCTTTTCAGGTTGGTAGGGCTTAACAATAAAATCCTTTGCCCCTGCCTTTACAGAGTTCATGACCATGGTCTGCTGGCCTAAGGCGCTGCACATCACAACCACTGCATTAGGGTCATGCTTTTTAATCTCCTGAACAGCGGTAATTCCGTCCATGACAGGCATAGTTATATCCATCAGCACCAAGTCAGGTTTGTTCTTTTTATACTGGTCCACCCCTTCCTGACCATCACCTGCTTCCAGCACTTCGTATCCGTTTTCTGTCAAGAGTTTTGCTACCCGCAAGCGCATGAACGCTGCATCATCCACCACAAGAATTTTGGGCATAAAACTGCTCCTTTCTTACGCTTAAAGTTCCTTTTCGCCCTTGCCAACCGTTTTGATTAAGATCTTTCCGGTACCGATAAAAAACTGCATGGTTCTACCAAAATTACCTCCCACATCCTGAGAAGTTAGGGTAAGCCCGGCCTTTACCACAGCTTCCCGCACAGCCTCAATGTTTCGGTTACCGATATCCAAGCGGTTCTTCATCCCTGAAACTTGCAGTACCTGGGCCCCCCCGGCTATTTTCACCACTAACCTGTTGGCTTTAGCCCCTTTTTGCAGCAGTTTGTCCAACACAAAGGGGACACAAGTGTTTGCGTACTTGGATTCTGCTTCCCCCGCCCTGGCCAGAGAACTGTCCGGCAGTACAATATGGGCTAATGCTCCAATCCTGGCAAAGGGGTCATAAAAGGAAATGCCAATACAAGATCCCAGACCATAGCAAACCATCACCACATCCGGGTTGCCGGAGATTTGCATTTCGCCAAGTCCTATACTTAGCAGGTTTTCCGTCATAGCCCCTGCCCCAACCTATCTAAGATGATCTCCAGTGCTTCCGGAGTAGGCAACAGTAAAAAACAGCCCCGAATTCCCTTACTCATTCCTTCAAATTCGGCTTCTGCCACCAGGGCCTGATCCCCTTTGCTGCTCAGCTCGGCCAGGATATTATCGAGGATAGAGCCAAGCATATCCAGTACTACTGCCGGAGTAGAAGGGATTATTTCCAGGCCGGTAAGGTCAGCCAGGGAATTCATAAAAAAGGAACCCGTTACATTACTAAGCTCGCTTAAAGCGGAATATTCCATGGGACCCAGTTCTCCACGGCCGGCGGTGAATCCTTCCGGCAGCTCAAGCAGCAAATCCACCAAAGAGTAGGCATTTTGTTCAGAAAAAAAGAGGAGCAGATGTCCATCAACATCCCCGGTAATACCCTGGTAGAGGCCCACCCCAACAGAGGCAGGTCCTCCTGCTATAACAGCTATCTCCTTCAAGGGTATCATTTCGATGCGGGGAGCTTTGATTTCCATAGCAAGGCCGGTCATTTCAGAAATTACCGCTCCGGATTGTCCCAGCCCCCTGTTTATTACTTCCCCCAGCTTCAGCAACTTATCCGAATCCAGTTCCCCTGCCATCACGGTTCCCCTTCCTTTAGAAGCTAACCTACTTTGACCACCTTTTTCACCAGGCTTGGTACATCTACAATCAGGGCTACACTACCATCTCCAAGGATCGTGGCTCCGGCAACACCCTGGACATCACCGATGAACTTGCCAAGAGTCTTGATAACTACTTCCTGCTCACCAATGAGGGAGTCTACCACCAGACCCATCTGCTGTCCACCGAGGTTAACCACCACTACAAAGGTTTTGCCGCTTTCACGCACACCCCTGGTTTGATGGTTAAACAGTTCCTTCACCCGCAGGAGAGGCAGTACCCTTCCCCGCACCACTATGGCTTCCCGTTTATTAATCTCTTTAATCTGCCCATCGGTAAGTCTGATGGTTTCCAGCACTGACCCCAGGGGAATAGCGTATACCCTGCTGTCTACAGAAACCATTAAGGCTCTGATAATAGCCAAAGTAAGGGGCAGTTTGATGATGAACTCAGTACCCTTGCCCAGCTCAGTTACAATTTCTACCGAGCCATTGACCTTCTCCAGGTTATTGCGGACCACATCCATCCCTACTCCCCGGCCTGACACCTCAGATACCTTGGCCGCCGTGCTGAGACCGGATGCAAAGATAAGGTTAATAGCCTCCTGATCATTTAGCCTGCGAGCCACTTCCTCGGTAATTATACCTTTTTTAACTGCCGAAGCCCTGATTTTATCAGGGTCAATCCCGCGCCCGTCTTCTTTTACACTAATGATAATATGGTTTTCTTCATGGCGGGCACTGAGTTTTACATAACCTTGGGGCTTCTTGCCTTTGGCCACCCTTTCTTCCGGGGGTTCAATGGCATGGTCAACTGCATTACGCAGCAGGTGGATCAAGGGATCACCAATCTCCTCAATAATTGATCTGTCTAGCTCGGTTTCCTGGCCTTCCATAATAAATTCAATATCTTTGCCCGCTTGTTGGGAAAGGTCCCGCATCATTCTGGGGAACTTGTTAAACAAGCTTTCCACAGGAAGCATCCTGGCTTTCATGATCTCTTCCTGGAGCAAAGTAGTAACCCTGCCTATGTGTACGGAAGTCCGGTTTAAATCTTCAACGAGGTCGTTGGAATCATACTTGGACTCCAGCGCTCCCAAAAGCTGAGCCAAACGGGTCCTGTCAATGACCAATTCACCCACCAGATTCATCAGATTATCCAGCAGCTCCACATCTACCCTAACAGTACGGCTAACCTTAGCGATTTTGGTATCCTTAATTTTTGCAGACCCGTTTCCATTACCGGGGGTTTCATCTTTTGGCAAGGGAGCATTGGCTTGTTCATTTGCGGCTACTGTTGTTTTTGCAACAGTTACACCGTCCGGGGCTGAAGCTCCTGCTTCTTCCCGGGTTATATCCAGGGGGGCCGCCTCTACCCGGACCACATCCGGAAGCTCTTTCAGCACGTGAACAATCTGGTCTTTGGCCCGGTCACTGATCAGGGCGACATGCAAAACAGATGTAGCCTCTTCCCGCTCGATTTCTTCCGAAGAGGGAATGGATTTAACTATTTCGCCGTTCTCCCGTAAAGCCATTAAAGTCAGCAGTGCACGCACACTGAGCATTTCGCTGGTTTCGGCCAGATTCACCAAAATGGAATAGGCCATTTTCCCCTGTTTTTTCCCTCTGGTTACATGGTCTTTCTCGTCCCAGTCCAGCGCCATGGAGGGAACCGCCGGTTCCGCTGCCTGGACAGCAGCTGCAACTTCAGTTACCGCTGTACTCCCTTCGGGGATAGTTGCCAACTTTCCTTCCGCAGCAGAAGATGCTGTCTGGCCTCCTGCAGCGGCCTTGCTCAGGCTGCCCAGGATTTTTTCCAGATCCACATCACTCTCTTCCAGGGTTTCAATTTCCTCCTTTAAAACCTTTAAGAAATCCAGGCCTTCCAGCAGAACATCCATGATTGGGGTGGTTATGGAAAGCTGACCCTTGCGTACCTTATCTAAAATATTCTCCATCCCATGGGTTAGTTGGGCCATGCGCTGGTGCCCCAGGGTGGCAGAGGAGCCTTTTAAGGTATGGGCCGCCCGAAAAATGGCCTGGAGTAGTTCCTGATTGTCCTTTTCCTTTTCCAGCCTGACTAAATCCTCTTCCAGAAGCTGCAGGTGTTCTTCCGCTTCCTCCAGAAAGAGCTTTATTTCATCGGGTGAAGCATCAAACTGCAAACCCACTGATATCACCTCTTAATTATCCGACATTTTCCAGTTCGATTTTTTCTTGTTTATTGAGAACTTTATCCAGGTTCAAGAGAATGATTAACCGGTCTTCCAGCTTAGCTACCCCTTCCAGATAGTCTGCATCAACGTTGCTGATGGCCGGAGGAGGAGCTTCCACTATATCGCTGGAAATCCGCAGTACTTCGGAAACACCGTCCACAATCATTCCTAAAGTATTTCCGGAAATCTCGATCACTACAATCCTGGTGCTTCTGGTAAACTCATCCTGGGGAAGGCCAAAGCGCTTGCGCAAATCGATAACAGGAATAACCCGGCCCCTGAGATTGAGTATTCCCTCAATAAATTCTGCTGTATGGGGGACCTTTGTGATTGGCTGCATGGTAATGATTTCCCACACCTTGGCAATGTCCACTCCGTAAGTTTCTTTACTGAGTTGGAAAACCACAAACTGTTTTTCTTCAACCCTGGCCACCTGTTCAGTCATCTTTTTCACTCCTTTGGTTTAATAAGTTCTTATGTACTTAATTACATACTGGTTTATCGAAAACATTGTCCTACCGCTTAACCGGTTAGCTATTCCTATTCCAGCTTCTCCCTTAAATAAAAATATGTTCGACACATCTAGACTTTATTCCTGCACTAATGTCGTTTTTATTCTAAAGTCGATAATTTTGTCTAATTGTGTACAAAATTCCCCCTGCTTCATATTCTCCTGTCGCTCCGCATAGATTTTTACAACCGGAAACCGTGTCTGGAATCAGCTGCTAGGGGTGAACTGGATGCCGGATATCATCTTGATCAGTTTATTGTCAGGGATGGCCACCAGCATTGGCGGCCTGGCAGTCACCCTCTTTGGAAAGCCTAAGGACAGGTGGCTGGCCCTTCTCCTGGGCATGGCTGCCGGAATTATGCTTGCTGTGGTGGTCTTTGACCTCCTGCCTGCATCCCTCATTTACGGTGGTCCTCCTACGACACTTTTAGGCTTTTTGCTGGGCTGTCTGATCCTCTGGATCCTTGATGGCGCCATGACCAGACTCTATCCCAGCTCACGCAGTGAACATAACCGGTTTCATTATTTTCGTAAGCTTGGTTATCTTATTGCCATAGGAATTGCCCTCCATGACCTTCCTGAAGGAATGGCTATTGCTGTGGGGTTTGAGACCAATAACAAATTAGGGATGGTAATTGCCCTTGCGGTTGCCCTGCATAATATACCTGAGGGTATGGCCACAGCGGCCCCTTTGAAAATCGGTCAAGTCCGCCGCAGGAATATTATCCTGATTAATTCCCTGGTCAGCCTGTTCACTCCCCTGGGCACCTTCCTGGGCCTGATGATGATGGAACAGTCCAGGAACTCCATCGCTCTGCTCCTGGCTTTAGCAGCCGGGGCCATGACTTATATTGTGAAGGATGAGTTGCTCCCGGCATTAAAGAGTGACCATGTCCTGATTTCCCGGTTCGGGCTGGTCATGGGCTTTGGGTTGATTTTGGCTTTGACCTTTGGGAGTTTGTGAGACACAAAAAAGCTTGGGCGGATACCCAAGCTTTTCTCCTCCGTGTTTAACCGAACTTATACATTACACCAAATCCGCCCTGGGGATTGTGCCAGTCAATATTGTCATACGGGCAGCCGTACCGGCAGGTCCCGCATTCCAGGCAGCCCTCGTAGCCGATGGCCATCTGGTCCTCTTCCCAGCCGTAGACCCCAGCCGGGCAGAAGATTGTACATACCTTGTCCGGACACTTCTGCCGGCACACATCCAGGTCGATGATCTTGATGTGAGACTTTTCCGATGGCAGGAACCGGGTCTTATAAAGCTTGTCGTCCAGCTTGGTCATGCCAATTCCTCCTTGTGTATTATTACGGAGTCAGCTACCTGACCGGCAGGATGAGAAAATCAT
>JAJZTU010000147.1 GCA_021848765.1 Bacillota bacterium | reverse complement strand
CTGACGTTTTAGATTTGCTTACGGTAAGTGTGGAGGCTGGATTGGGTTTTGATGCTGCTTTGGTAAAAGTGGTTGAGAAAACCAAAGGAGTCCTGGCAGAAGAATTTAACCGTATGCTGCAGGAGATTAAGATGGGTAAGCCCAGGCGGGAGGCGCTAAGGGATTTAGGTCAGAATTTAGGTAACGAAGATCTCCAATCATTTGTCGGTGCATTAATTCAGGCTGACCAACTGGGAATAAGCATTGGCAATGTCTTACGCCTGCAGTCGGAACAAATGCGCTCCAAAAGACGGCAAAAAGCGGAAGAAAAGGCAATGAAGGCGCCGATTAAGATGTTGATTCCAATGGTATTATTCATATTTCCAACTATTTTCATAGTGCTTATGGGGCCTGCGGTAATTCAGGTTATTAATACGATGAAGTAAGCCTACTCTCCGGAGAACCCTGCTTGATCCGGGCAGTAAGTTTCAGAAAGGAGTTATGCAAGGTGCTGGTCAATCTCTCTAATCAGGCGGTGCTCGCTGCGGATTTGGAAATTGCAGACAGCTTTTGGCGGCGCTTTTGCGGCCTCATGGGCAGACGCGGACTCGGCCCGGGGAAGGGATTGGTCCTGAAGCCCTGCAACTCCGTTCACACCTGGTTTATGCGTTTTAGCATTGACGTTTTGTTTTTGGACCGGAACCTGCAAGCAGTACATATAGAAAAAAGCCTGCTCCCCTTTCGTTTTTCCAAGATTATCAGGGGGGCAGTTATGGTAGTCGAACTCCCGCCTGGAACATTAGAGGCTACCCGGACTAAAGTAGGGGATTATCTTGAGATTAATTACTCCAGATAATGGGTTTAGAAAAACCACCGGTTAGGAAAATTTCCTGGCAGGTGGTTTTAAGCTTACTGCCAGACGGAATGTAAACTTTTTAACAAAAAATTTTAGGAAAGTATGTCTTTTTCTGTCAGCCAAGCAGGAAGGTTAGCAATGCCTGTCGAAATAGTCTATACAAAAGGAGGTGCCCGCTGTGGCAAGGGGCAAAAGAATATTCACTGCTATTTACGGACTATTGGTGATGATTGCCGGCTACAGCGTCCTTGGCGCCTCAACTCTTGCCCCTGGCCTGGAACCGGACCTCTGGCGGGAATACTTAGTGTTCATTTTCTTTGGAATGCTTCTGGAGTGGTTGGTGGTATCCCTTCCCCACGGCAACCTGTCTGTGGGTTTTGCCCTGGTTTTTACTTCTTTCCTTATTTATGGGACACCGGCGACCATCTGGATTAGCACTTTAAGTGCTCTGTTCAGTAATGGAATTCTAAACAAGGGAAATCCGCTGCGTACTACCCTGTTCAATGGTGCCCAGTATGCCATAACAGCATTTGCAGCAGGCCTGGCCTATGAATACGCGGGTGGGACCATTGTTAATAAGCTGACCTGGGAGAACTCAGGGCCCCTGGCAGTTTATGTCCTTGCCTATTTTGTGGTCAACCATCTTGTAGTTAACATCTATCTCACTCCTCAGTTAGGTCGCTACATCTCCGCCATGTGGAGTGCGGCCCTGTGGTGGGACTTTATAACCTACATCTTTGCAGTGCCACTGAGTACCTTAATGGTTTGGTTATACGATATCGTTGGTCTAAAAGGGGTATTTCTCCTGTTAGGCCTAATCCTGATTTTGAAATACCTGTTGAAGCTGTACATTGATCTGGATGTAGTAAACCGGCAAATTAAGGCTACCTACCAGGTGGCCAGAAGCCTCGGAAGCAGTCTGGAAATTGAAAAAACTCTTAACGTCATTCTGGAAGAAACCTACAAGGTGGTAAGCTATCATACGGGTATCATCTATCTATGGCGAGAGGAAGACCATTTCCTGGTCCCCGCAGCCATCAGGAGTCCGTTTAGCCGGCACTTGGAGCATGTGTCCGTAGGTTTGGGGGAGGGCCTGGTCGGTTGGGCGGCCAAAACCCGTGAAGCTGCGATAGTTTATGACTCCAAAAAAGACCCCCACCTCAGGCAGGACCCTGGGGTTGTCCAGTTCCTGCGTTCGCTGATCGTAGTACCCCTGGTCGCGGATAACGAAATTGTAGG
The DNA here is from genome assembly GCA_021848765.1 of Bacillota bacterium. GTDB lineage: Bacteria > Bacillota > Carboxydocellales > JAJZTU01 > JAJZTU01. The sequence continues at coordinate 6,068 of JAJZTU010000147.1, read as the reverse complement.
GGTAATGGTTGTCGGCAAAAAGGAACCTGCGGGCTTCTCTGATAAACAACTGCAGATTCTCAGCATATTGGGGAGCCAGGCGGCTATTGCTACTGCCAAAGCCCTGTTATACAAAAAAATCGAGGCTATGGCTATTACTGACGGCCTGACAGGTCTTTATAACCACCGGTATTTTTATCAGAGTATTGAGGGGGAATGGCAAAGGGCACAGCGCTATAAAAAGAATTTCGCGATGATTCTTCTGGATATTGACTTTTTTAAAAAATTTAATGACACTTATGGCCACAAAGCAGGAGATGCCGCTTTGGCCTCACTGGCCAAAGCGCTTAAGGCTTCCACCCGTAATGTTGATGTGGTGGCCAGGTATGGCGGGGAAGAATTTGCCGTGCTCCTTCCCGAGACTTCCGGTGAACAAGCTATGATAATCGCTGAACGCATCAGACGTAATATCAAGGCCCATCCCTTCGAGATTGATCCCCGGAAACCTCTGGTCAGTATCACTGTTAGTGTCGGAGTAGCCAGCTATCCACAAGATGCGGAAACCTTTGATGAACTCATTGAGGCGGCTGACCAGGCCCTTTATAAGGCCAAAAACAGTGGGAAAGACAAGGTCTGCCCTTTTTCAGAAGTGAAATTGGATAAACCAAAGTAAGAGCTATTAAAAACATAAATTTACTGTGAATCATCAAGGGGGTATTGTAGTGACTAGCTTACTGCAGAAGACGCGCGGAATGAACCGGCTCATTCAAAGGACGGTAGGACAGCCGGTGGCTTTTGATGAGATGGCAGCAGTATTGGCCCGGTTGACAGAGACAAATGTTTTAATTGTTGGACGTAGGGGCAGGGTTTTGGGGGCTGCCTATACCGGTGGGACAACGGAACCAATCCTGGACGAGGAAATCCTGAAAAATGGCCAGGTAACGGACCAGTATAATGACCACCTCCTGAACTTCAGCCGCACTGAGCTTGCCGAGGGTAGAGCCCCGGGCAGGATTATGAGCATTGTACCCGTTTTTGGTGGTGGTGAGCGCCTGGGGACACTAATTTTTGAACGGTCCGGTGAAAAATTCACCGATGATGATTTTATTTTGGCAGAGTATGCTGCTACTATTACCGGTATTGAGGTTATGCGTCTAAAAAATGAAAGACTGGAAAAAGATACCCGGGAGAGGGCCTCTGTACAACTGGCTATGGATGTGCTTTCTTACTCTGAGATTGAGGCCTTACGGTATATTTTCAATGACCTTCAGGGTGAAGAAGGCTTCGTGGTAGCCAGCAAACTGGCTGAAAAATACCGGTTGACCAGGTCGGTGATTGTTAATGCCCTAAGAAAGCTGGAAAGCGCCGGAGTAATTGATTCCCGTTCCCTGGGTATGAAGGGGACCTATATTAAAGTCCTGAATCACTATCTCCTGGATTTTTTAAAAGTGCAGCCGGTTTAATTTTTGTGGAAACCCTAATGGAGAAATCCCGGTACAATCCATGCTGTCATGGAAGGGAAAAGGTAATAGGAGTTTGGAAGCGCCTTCAACATTGAGGGTGCTTTTTCATTTGGCCAGAAACTTTACTTAATCCCGGCAAGTTGGCTGCCGGGGTGTTTTTATAATATTGAAAAAAGGGAATAATACCTTAACAAATGTTTAATGGAGAGATATGATGAAAAAACGTGGTTTGATCCTTATACTTGGTTCGATAATTATACTTGCTTCTACCTACATGCTCATACTGAAGATTGTTGGAGCCCGCAACAATAAGCAGTACAAATTGGAGAACTATGGCGGAAGCAGTCAGACTTCCTATTTATTCCCGGGAGAATTTGAAAAACAGCAGGCTATTTGGATGCAGTGGCCGTCAGGGGTGTACAATGACGGCAGCCGCCCGGTAAACCCTGTCATGATCAGCATTATAAAGGCTCTTGCCCCATATGTAAGGGTTAACCTTATATCACAGAGTACAGAAGAAAGCATTCAAATTAAAAAAATGCTCAAAACAAGCGGCTATTCCGGTACCAACGTCCACTACTACATCATTAACCACCTGTCCATATGGGCTAGGGATGTCGGACCGATTTTCGTCAAAGACAGCCGGAACAGGCTCAGTGTCGTGAATTTCGGTTTCAACAACTACAGCAGGGGCGGTAGTCAGTACTATATAAACGTCGAAGGCCAGGTTGACAAGCTCACTGCTCAACTGCTCGGGCTGCCGGTCATAGGCACAAACCTGATCTCTGAAGGTGGCGCCATAGAGTCAAATGGCAGGGGCACAATGCTGATCACCGAATCGGTTGCACTAAAACGCAACCCGGGAATGACCAAACAGCAGATTGAAAATGAATATAAAAGGGTTCTCGGGGTTAGGAAAATTATCTGGCTTAAAAAAGGTCTTGCTGAAGATGACCGGATCACAAGCGGACATATCAATGAAATAGCACGTTTTGCAAGTCCGAATACAATACTGCTGGCACAGGTTCTGCCGGGGGACAGGTATGCAAACTCCGCTTCTGCGAATTCGTACCTACGCCTTGAAGAGAACTACAAGATACTGCTCAACTCGACTGACCAGGACGGAAAACCGTTCCGTATAATAAGGATTCCGATGCCTCCTACGCTTTACTCGGAGGCAATCAATACGGGCAAAATACCCGTGCGTAGCTATTTGAACTATGCTATCACAAACGGTGCAGTACTGATGCAGACTTATTGGAAACCGGGACGTTCAAATACACTGAAAACTACAGAAGCTCAAGTCAAAGGTATATTCCGGAGTGTATTCCCGGGGCGCAATATAATTGGCATTGACGCTGAAAATGTAAACCTGTGGGGTGGCGGAATCCACTGTATAACGCAGCATATGCCCGGTGATTAGTTTCACGGGCTGCCTTTTTTTTAGATAGCCTTTTTGCTTTTAGTTCAGGTAATTAGATTACTTCCCGGGGCAGAGGGTGACGGGTTTAACTGTAAGGTAAGATATGGTAATATAAAGGGGTAAAAATAAAGCATTTGAGGTAACCAAATGTCTAATCCACAGTTTTATCTATACCGGGCCTCGGGAGAACAAGGAGACATCCTGAATATATCCCACAAACCTGAGCTTGATTTAAATTTCTATGCCAAGACTTACGGATTTACGAGCCTGGAAATTCTAAGCCCTAAAATGCCTGTTGCGAAGGCGTTGGCAATGCTTAGCAACTCATCCTTTAAAGTAAACTATCCTCCGTCTGCCTTAAGGCCAAATAAGTCTCCCTATGCCTTCAAGCCTGGGACTTGCTTAACCGCCGAAAATATAAAATCGGCTAAAGTTGAAATTAATTTGCCTGGAAGGTTTCCGGGGCCCGGAGAGTACGAAGTAAGCCGGGTTCACCAATTTCTCGCCGGGCGAATACTGTTGTGGGAGGAAATTGAGGACAGGGTGGACTATGGGTCTCAACTTGCTTTAGAGGACCCCCTGGCTTCCGTATCAGGGCCGGCTAGTGGACTTTTAGATCACCGGTGGCCGCTTTTGGATATTTTGCAGGTGTTGTATTTGACAGGTTCCGCCCGCCTCATGCCCGGAATTAGCTATACCGCCAATGGTGGGCTTGTTTGTAATCGCTGCGGCCAGGACAAGGCCATCATCCGGGTAGGCTGTCCGGATTGTGGTGAAGAGTGTTACCAGTGTGAAGAATGTCTGTCCATGGGTGCATCCCGGACCTGTACTCCCCTGTGGGCATTTCCGGGAGATTGTGCTCAAGTTGTGGTAGGTAAGCATGCTTCTGCGGAAAATCACCTTGAGTTGGAAAAGGTTACTCAGGATGCAAGTGAGATAACAATTGCCGGACCCGGTAAATTAATTAGAGCCCAACTGAGTTTTCCGCTCACCCAGGCTCAGAGGGCTGCGGCTAAACAGGTGCTGGAAACAGTAGTCTCCGAACAGGGGCTGCGTGTGCTTGTGTGGGCAGCCTGTGGCGCCGGGAAGACCGAGGTTTCCTTCGGAGCCATTGCCTATACCCTGCGTAAAGGAGGAAAGGTGCTGTTTGCCATACCACGGCGGGATGTGGTTAGGGAATTGGAACCCAGGCTGAAACAGGCCTTTCCGGATATCAAAATAATCTCCCTTTATGGCGGGAGTGAGGATAAGTACGTTGAAGGTGAGCTGGTTTTGGCAACTACCCATCAGGTAATCCGGTACTGCCGGAACTTTGACCTGGTAATCCTCGATGAGGTGGACGCCTTTCCATACCGGGACAGCGCCATGCTGCATTTTGCTGTGGAGCGGGCCAGAAGGCCGGAGGGAAAGCTGGTGCTAATGACGGCGACTCCGGAGGAAAAACTGTTGCAAGAGGCCCGTTCCGTTGGAGGCGGAACAGTTCTGGTAACTATCCCTGCCCGCCATCATGGTTTCCCGCTGCCTGAACCGGAAATAGTGGTTGATAAAAAAATACGGGTGCCAAGAGCAGGGTCTATCTCCTTGCCAAAGCAAGTGTTGGAGTTGATTTACTCAAGCGTTGTTGCAGACGGGTGTCAACTGTTTTTGTTTGTTCCCCAGGTAGCATTAGCCCAGCGGGTTGCGGAGTACCTCAGGGAAATGCCGGCAGCAGAACCGTACGGATCAGAGTGGTCTGCAGAGCCGTACGGATCAGAGTGGTCTGCAGAGCCATACAGACAAGGGTGGTCATCAGAGCCATACAGGCTCGACTGGGAGCGGGGAATTCATTTTGTCCATGCCAGGGACCAGCACCGGGACCGGAAAATTCAGGCCTTCAAAGACAGGAAATTCCCTGTGCTGGTCAGCACTTCAATAATGGAAAGGGGTATAACGGTATCCCGCTGTAATGTACTGGTGCTCATGGCTAACCGGGACCAGGTTTTTGATGCGGGGACCCTCGTTCAGATGGCCGGCCGGGCAGGTAGGACCACAGATTATCCTGAAGGAAGGGTTTGGTTTGTGGGTGACGGTATTTCACCGGCAATGAAAATTGCTGTGCAAAAAATTAGAGAAATGAACACAGAAGCTGAGAGAAGGGGTTATCTGGTGCGCTAGGACTTAGTCTGGTGGTAGTCTAGTGGACTAAAACCCGGTAGGAGTGGGGAGTAAGAAACAATATAGGAGTGTAAAGCTGTGGGAAAAAGATTACTGCGGGGGTTGCTGCGCGGCATGCAGGATTTTTTGTTCCCGGAAGGGGAAGGGTGCTGCTTTTGCGGGAAAAGCATGTACAGAGAGGGTTTTTGTCTGAACTGCTGGGAGGAACTTTCTATTGCCAAAAAGCAGGAATTTTGTCGGATATGTGGAAGAATATTAACAAAGCATAGTCTCCAAGGCTGTCCGGAGTGTCAGGACTCCGGGTATGAATTCAGTTTTGCCAGGGGTGTCGGCGAATACCGGGGAATATACCGGAACCTCCTCCACCAGTACAAATATGTGGGGAAACAGTCCCTGGCCCGGCCCATGGGCAAGCTGATGCTGGACGTGGTCCTCACTGACCGGCGATATGAAGGCACTGAGGTACTTGTGCCTGTGCCGCTGGCTCCGGTCAAATTGCTCCAGCGGAAATTCAACCAAAGCCAACTGCTGGCTCAGGAGTTGGGCCAGGCTTTGGACCTGCCTGTGCTGGCGGAGGCACTGCAGAGAGGGCGGGATACCTTGACCCAGGCCAAGCTATCCAGGGAAGAGCGGAGGGCCAACCTGGAGGGAGCCTTTATGGTGCAAAGGGGGATGGGCCACTTCCTGCAAGGAAGAAAACTACTGCTGGTGGATGATGTCTTTACCACCGGAAGCACGGCGGCAGAAGCGGCTAAGGTTCTCCTGTCTGCCGGGGCAGGTGAGGTAGCAGTCCTCACCTGGGCGACAGGCTTAGTTGGGGGTAGTGGCAGGGAAGGAAGGGATAGCCGTGAACTTGAGGAATTGTCCTAAATGCGGGAAGCTTTTTGTGTATATTGCCAAAGATTTGTGCCCGGAGTGTGTGCAGCAGGAAGAGGTCTTGTTTGAGAAGATCCGAACATATATAAAAAACCATCCTGGGTGCAACCTACAGGAGGTAAGTGAGAATACTGAAGTTTCGGTGGACAAGATTCTGCTCTATCTCCGGGAGG
>JAJZTU010000146.1 GCA_021848765.1 Bacillota bacterium | reverse complement strand
AAGCCAAGCAGCCTGTCCTGGTAAAAGGTGACTTGGCAGCTTTAGAGGAGTTTACAAAACAAGAGGAAAAAATCGTAGTTCAGGTTGGAAAGCTTGAGGAACAACGCAGCCGTGTTCACCAAGCCTTGGCCAACCATTTTCATGTTCCGGAACCGGAAATTACTCTAAGTGAGTTAGCCTCAAAGCTTAGTACGGAATTGAGCGGCAAGTTGTCTCAGGTTGGGGATGGGCTTAAGGATATTCTGACTGAGTTAAAAGATGTTAACAGCTTAAACAGTGAGTTGGTTAAACAATCGCTGGATTATATTGAGTTCACCGTGAACCTTATTACAAGTATGGGCGAAACGCCCAGCTACCCTGAAAAACCGGGTGAGTCAAAGCGGGAACAGCAACGGGCCAGAATATTTGATCAAAAAGTCTAAGATTTTACTGTTGAAAGGATTGAGAGGTGAACTGCCGGATGCGTACTACTTTCTTTGGATTAGAAATCGCGAGAAGTGCCCTTCAGGCCCAACAAAGGGCCCTGGATGTTACCGGACACAATATAGCTAATGCCAATACTGACGGCTATACCAGACAAGAGGCTGTCATAGGCGCTAAAAACCCCTATACTGTCCCTGGGATGAATAGACCTGCCAGCCCCGGGCAGGTTGGGACAGGTGTGCAGGTTGAGGAGATTCGCCGGCTCAGGGATGGTTTTATCGATATTCAGGTGCGGACGGAAAACAAAAGCCTGGGATATTGGGAAGCCAAGCGGGATGCTCTGCAAAAGGTTGAAGTAATCTTGAGTGAGCCCTCCGATTCAGGTCTTCGTACTGTTTTGGACCAGTTCTGGGAGGGATGGCAGGAACTGTCCAAAAACCCTGAAAGCTTGGCTGTGCGCTCAGTAGTACGGCAGCGGGGTATTGCCGTAGCGGAAACTTTCAACCATTTGGACCAGCTCTACCGGGAACTGCAGCGGGATTTAAATGATAACATCAAGGTTAAAGTACAGGATATCAACTCCATTGCCAAGCAAATTGCCGATATCAACATGCAAGTTCTGCCGGTCGAAGCCCTGGGGGATAAGGCCAACGATTTGCGGGACAAGCGGGATCTCTTGTTGGACAAGTTATCTAAAATAGTAAATATTGGTGTCAGCGAAAACAGCTTGGGCCAGGTTAATGTAACCATTGGCGGCCGGGCGCTGGTCAGTGGAAACACTGTATCTTCCTTGTTGGCCCGGCCAAACGCAGCTAACAACGGTTATGTTGATGTGGTTTGGGATGACGACAAGCAAGCTGCCAGTATCACCTCCGGGGAAATTCATGGGTTGCTGGAAGCCCGGGGTTATACTGATCCGACCGGTGAGTTTACGGGCATCATACCCGATTTGCGTAATGACCTGGATATTATAGCTAAAACTATTGTGGATGAAACCAACAAGCTGCACCGGGGCGGTTATGACCTTAATGGTAACCAAAATAACAATTTTTTCAAACCCTTTGAATCTGGGGTGTATCCCCCTGCCGGAACTTCCTTTGCCCAGGCGCTGCAGGTGGATGAGGTTATTGTGGGCAGCCTTAATACCATTGCTGCCGGCAATACCCCTCCTGATCCCGGGCCTCCTCCGAAACCGATACCAGGGGACGGAGCCAATGCGTTAAAGTTAGCCCAGCTTAAACATTTACAATTAGTGGATTTGACAAAGGGCCAGAGTACTTTGCTAAGCACCTGGAAAACTAAGCAATACTATGCCACCCAATCCGATGGTTTGACCACTGTGCCTTATACGGGAGCAACCAACATCCTTGGAGGAGGCGGGTTGTTTAACCTGACTGATTTTAATCCTAATGCGGCCTTGCTCCTCAAACAGGGCGATAAAACAATAACCATCAACATAACAAACGGTGCAGGGGCAGATGTCTTGACTGGGGCCGGGGTAATAACTGTTAATGACCTGGTAGCAAAAATAAATGGCGAAGCATCTATCCAAAACATGCCTCTCACGGCTTCTTTAGTGGAGGACCCTCCTGCATCCGGCAAGTTTTATTTACAAGTTAAGGCTACTGAGACGGGAACAAGTAATGTCATTACCGTGGAGGAAAAAAACTTTAAGGGCGCTGCCACGTTTGGGTGGGTTAATGCCAATGTTACGGGCACTGTAGATGATTTTTACCGCTCCCAATTGGGCAAGCTAGGGGTAGATTCCCAAGAAGCGACCCGGATGGCGGATAACCAGAAGTTGCTGGTGGAGCAGTTGGAGGGCCGTAGGGCGGCACTGTCAGGGGTATCCCTGGACGAAGAGATGACCAACATGATTCGCTTCCAGCACGGATATAATGCGGCTGCCCGGGTAGTCACCGTAATGGATGAACTGCTGGACAAGATTATTAACGGCATGGGAGTTACCAGGTAAGTGAGGTAGGGAGTGAGTAAAAATGCGGATTACTAACAACATGATGGTCAATACCTTCCGCCGTAATCTAAATAGCAATATGCGGGAAATGGACAAAATCCAAGAGCAATTATCCAGTGGACGGCGCATTAACCGTCCCTCTGATGACCCTGTAGGGTTGACTTACTCCCTGCGGTTGCGCACCAATCTAACGGAAAACGACCAATTCCAGAAAAATGTTTCTGATGGTATATCTTGGCTGGAAGGTACTGATGGGGCTTTGAATGATGCCAATCAGGCCCTGCAACGCGCCAGGGAATTAGCGGTTTATGGATCGAACGACACCAATAATACCGAGTCCCTGGCAGCCATGGCCAAAGAGGTAGCTAAAATCCGGGAGCATATTGAGGGGATAGCTAATACCGAGCATGGCGGGCGCTATCTCTTTGCCGGTACTAAAACCACAACCAATCCATATCAGAATGGAACTTGGCAGGGAAATACCAACCTCACTAACTATGAAATTGGTCCGGGAATAACGTTGTCCATTAATGTAACCGGGTCCGAGGTATTTGGGGATAATGTAGATAGCGTATTCAAGGTTTTAGCTGATTTGGAGACAAACTTACTAGCCGGTAATACGGCAGGAGTCTCTGCCCAAATCGGTAAAATCGATCAGTGGATAAACAAAAACGTGGCAACCAGGGCAGAGGTTGGGGCCAGGATAAATAGGTTGGAGTTGACCCAAGCGCGTTTAGAGGATGGTAATCTCAATTTTAACACCCTTTTGACCAAAACGGAGAGTATTGATACTGCTGAAGTTATAACTCAACTGAAAATGGAGGAAAATGTTTACCGTGCAGCTCTGGCCGCCGGTGCCCGCATTATTCAACCTTCGTTGATGGACTTCTTGCGCTAAGGGGTGGGATGAGTGGATATTCGCATTTCCCAGCGGTTTGCACAAATTGGCATTAACTATACTCAGCCGCAAATGGAAATTGTGAGCAAACCTGCAGATATGGAGATTACCCAAACTCCACCCAGTTTAGATATTATTATTGACTACCCCCAGGTCCACGTTGATTTAACTGCAGCACGGGCTGATATAGGTTATAAACCCATAGTGCCTTTTGCAACTGAACAAGCAAACCGCGGGCAGGCTTCTGCGTTAGAAAGCATAAACCGGATTGCTCAGGAAGGTGACAGTTTGGCCCGTTCGGCAGGCAAAGGGAGAGAAATTATTGGGGAGATAGCATGGAATAATGCCTTTGATAATTATGAGTTCAATGTGGATATGATACCTCATTCTCCTCCGGGAATCCGGGTTACCGGGGGAATAGATGTTAATTATAATCCGGGACGGGTTCAATTAAATATTCGACCGAATACCCCTGAAATACAATTCGTCCCGGGCAATATTAAAATTTACCTGGAACAGGAGCCAATGATAAAAATTGAGGCCGTTGGGACGTATTTTGACTTGGTAATTTAATCATTGAGGTGAGATATGTGATTATTGAAACGAAACGCTTCGGCAATTTGGATATTGAGGAAAAAGACATTATTGAAGTGGTAGGAGGCCTGCTGGGTTTTGAGGAGACAAAAAAATATATACTCCTTGACCATGATGCAGAAACACCCTTCAAATGGTTGCAGGCTGTGGATTACCCGGAATTGGCTTTCGTTGTAATGGAGCCTTTTATTTTTTTCCCTGACTATCAATTCGATCTTTCTGATAATGACGTTCAGGAGCTTGAATTATTAAAACCTGAAGAGGCAACTGTTTTTGCAATCCTGGTTGTGCCGGAAAATCCCAAGAAGATATCTTGCAATATAAAAGCACCCATTGTAATCAATCGGAAGAATAAAAGGGGTAAACAGATTGTACTCAACAATGAAGCTTACCCTGTTAAATTTTATCTATTCCCAGAGGAATAGAAGAGCCAAGGAGGGCTTTAATATGTTAGCTCTGACGAGAAAAGTGGGACAATCCATAATAATTGACGATGATATTGAGGTAACTGTCGTTGAAGTCAGGGGAGACCAGGTGAGGATTGGAATCAAGGCCCCTAAGACCGTCAAAATATTGCGTAAAGAGATTTATGATGAGATACAGTCAGAAAACAGACAAGCAGCGAATATAGCCGTAAACCTGCATGATAAGCAAGTGAAGGAATTGGAATTAGTGATAAAAAAGCTTAATTTGCCGGAGTAAAGAAAACATTGGCGAGAAAACGAGAAAAACAAAACATTTTTGAGGAATAACGATATATCTGCGGCAAATTCCACAATGATGGCCTTAAATCAACTTAAAGATTTATCGCTAAGATTCGATAATTTTAGTGGTAAAACAATTCGCTTATTTTCTTGCGGTAGCGGCCGATGCCGGGAGAGGTAAGACGAGGTAAAAATGCAAACTAAAAATAGGAGCATGGACGCTCCTGCACAAAATTCAAGGAGGATGAAAAAACATGAGAGTTAATAACAACATTGGTGCATTATTTGCCCAAAACAGGCTGGCTGCTTCTAACAGTGCGCTGTCCAGATCTTTGGAAAAACTGTCTTCCGGCTTACGGATTAACCGGGCCGGTGACGATGCCGCCGGTTTGGCGATCTCCGAAAAAATGAGGGGTCAGATCAGTGGTTTAAACCAAGCTGCCCGGAATGCCCAGGATGGCATCTCCCTCCTGCAGACTGCTGAAGGTGCATTAAATGAGACCCACTCCATTCTGCAGCGGATGCGGGAATTGGCAGTACAAGCTTCCAACGATACCAACACTACTTCCGACCGCGCCAAGATCAAAGATGAATTGATCCAGTTGAAGAAAGAAGTAGACCGGATTGCCAGTACCACTGAATTTAACACCCAAAAGCTGTTGAAAGGAACTTATTCTCAGAAGAAGTTCCAAATTGGCGCTAACGCCAGCCAGAACCTGTCCTTTACTATTAACAACATGCAGGCCACCAGTCTGGGGTCCGGTATTACCAGCGTCCGTTTAAGTGTTGCCGGTGGTACCGCTGCGCAGCAACGGAGTGTTGCCGACAAGCTGATCACATTCGTGGACAAGGCTATTGAGGATGTTTCTAATGAAAGATCCAAGCTGGGTGCTCTGCAGAACAGATTAGAGCATACCATCTCCAATCTCCAGACTGCTTCCGAGAACTTAAGCGCTGCTCAATCCCGGGTCCGCGATGTGGATATGGCTGCGGAAATGGTGAACTTCACCAAGAACCAGATTCTGACCCAGGCCGGTACTGCAATGTTGGCTCAGGCCAATCAGGCGCCCCAGGCTGTGCTCAAGCTTCTGGGTTAATAGTCGGATAAATATGGGCCGGCCGGCCCGAGGCCGGTCGGTCTATATTTTTTGGGGATGGTGGTAAATTGTGAAAATCACCGAAGTGGCTAACGGTCTTAGTAGCCAGAAGTTGCTTAATAATGAGGAATCTCAGGGGTTGCGCCCGGTTGCCGGACAACAGGCCAGGTTAAGCGAGGATGAACGCCAGAAGGCAGAGGGCCTTGACCGGGTTAAAGTAGATGATGCTATCAAGAAATTGAACGAAACCGTTCGGGTTTTCAACCGGAAGTTGCATTTTGACCTGCATAAAGAGTCAAAGAGATGGTTGGTTAAAGTGATAGACCAGGATTCGGGTAAAGTATTGCGGGAAATACCTCCCAAGCAAATACTCGATTTGGTCGCTAAGTTGCAGGAGATGGTAGGATTACTGGTAGACGAACGGCGATAGGAGATGATAGACCATGAAAGTAAGTGGTCTTGTTTCGGGACTAGATACTCAGGGACTAATAAGCAAACTGATGCAGGTTGAACGTCAGCCCATTGTGTTGATGCAGAACCGGCGCAACTCCTATGAGTTGCGGAAGGAACTCTGGAATGAGGTTAATTCCAGTTTGCTTTCCCTGAAAACCCAGACCCAAAATCTTTTAAGTCAAAGTACTTATTTTAAGAAAAAGGTTACCTCTTCTGATGAGACTATTGTTTCCGCTACTGCCGATGACACTGCAGCTAACAATACTTATACAATTAATATCACTAAATTGGCTAAGGCCCAGCGGGTAGCGGGTACTGCTCAGGGTAGTTCGAATACGGCATTAAATCTTGCCGGTTCCTTTACCATTAATGACGGAACTTACACGTCCACCATTAATGTGCTTGCCACATATACTTTGACTGATATTATGGACAAAATCAACAGCGCTAAAGATAATACCGATACTACCAAAGATTTGCAAGTTACCGCTTCCATAGTAAATAATACGCTTGTGTTGCAGCATGACAAAACCGGTACGGCCAGCACAATGACCTTGACCGATTCCGTAAATACCGGCGGTAGTACAAATTCGAATGAGATTCTGGAGAGCCTGGGAGTCCTGACTGATGCCAAAGCAATTGCCAATCAGCAACAGGCAGCGGATGATGCCGGATTTACTGTAAACGGAATACCTGTCACCAGGACCAAAAACGACGGCCTAACCGATGTTATAAATGGGGTTACCCTGAACCTCAAGAAAGATGGGGTTACCGGCACCATTACGGTGGCTGCCGACATAGATGCCAGTGTTAATACGATTAAAGCATTTGTGGACCAGTACAACAGTACTCTTGATTTGATCAATACCCGGTTGGCTGAAAAAACAGTTATCGATGCGACTACCGACGCCGCCAAACGGAAAGGGCTGCTGCGTGGGGATGCGGTCCTCACAGGGATCAAAAATGACCTGCGTAAAATGATCTCCGACCCTATTACTGGTTTAACGGTTTATGACCGGCTGTCTGATATCGGCATCACTACTACCAGTGAAAATTTCGGCAAGTCGGGAAAGCTGGTCATAGATGAGACTAAACTCCGTGAGGCTTTACAAAACAACCCTGCTGAGGTTAAGAAGCTATTCTTTAATGACTTGGATAACGATGGAGTGGTAGATACCGGCGAAACCGGTGTTGCAGCTAAAATATCGGATAAGTTGGCTTACCTTACCAGTTCGTCAACTATTACAGTAGGCGGGGTAACCGTCAAACAAGGAGTCATCCCGGGCCGGCTGGATTCTTTTGATAAGGTAATAGGGGATTATACCAAGAAGATCACTGATTTTGAAAACAGGTTAACAATGATTGAGGAAAACCTATGGACCCAGTTTACAGCTATGGAAAAGAGTTTGTCCACTATGCAAAATCAGGCTGCCTGGTTAGCAGGTCAGCTCGGTGCTTTAGGTAATTCCAAATAAAGTGACTGATGTTTTCGGGGATGCTATCCCCGCTTTTTTCCCTAAATTGTGTCGACTAAAGTAAGGAAATGTAAACCGGGGTGCTTGTTGATGAATCAACCACAAAGTTACATTCAAAAAGAAATCCTACGTCTATTGCAAGAACATAAGGCTAGTTATGCCCATCCCATGAACTCGGCAGAGCTTAGCCGGCAATTGAATGTCACCCCCTCATATATCCGGGAACAGGCTAAACAGTTATTTAGCCTTGGATTATTAGATGTCCGCAGGGGGCCGGGTGGGGGGTATTTTATTGCTTAACCGCACTATGCCAACGGCCGGGGAATTATCTTTTTTCGAGCAAAATTTAGAGGTCTTGAAAGAAAAGGACCCTTCCCTTGCAGGCAGAATCTGTGACATGTTGAAAGAACAACAACAGTGCTGTGCTAATTTGGAGATTATTCCCGGCAAAATTAGTGGTATACCTACCGCCCGCTTTTCGGAAGCAGGAAAAGAAGGGCTGCTGCACAGTGGTTATGATCCGGTTAAGGAAAGCGAAAGATGGGCAGCCGGTCTAAATGGGA
>JAJZTU010000145.1 GCA_021848765.1 Bacillota bacterium | reverse complement strand
AAGCAGGAACCGGAGGTGAATGGGATATGGAAGGGAAAAAGCTTTTACAGGCTAAAAAGCTGCACGAAAGCATAGTTGTGGTAGATGCCCATTGTGATGTGCTGATGACCCTGATTGGAGAAGGGCGCAGGTTAGGGGAACACTCTCAACAAGGACACGTCGACCTGCCCAGGTTAAAAATGGGGGGAGTAAAGCTGCAGTTTTTTGCTGCTTTTATTGAGTCGGAGTTTAAGCCGGAACGGGCGGTGAAAAGAGTACTGCAACTCTTAGATCTATTCTACCGCGAGTTGGAGGATAACCGGCAGGACCTGGCTCTGGTTACCGGCTGTACGGAATTAAAGCAGGCAGTAGAGCAAGGGAAAGTAGGGGCACTACTTACTGTGGAAGGTGGAGAGGCCCTGGGCGAAGACCTGGCCGTGCTTAGAGCGCTATACCGCCTGGGGGTCCGGGGCCTGGGCTTAACCTGGAACCAGCGTAATGCACTGGGTGACGGTGTTGGTGAGGCAGTTACCGGAGGGGGGTTAACTAACTTTGGCCGGGAAGTGGTCCGGGAAATGAACCGCCTGGGGATGCTGGTTGATGTATCCCACCTGTCAGAGGCCGGGTTCTGGAATGTATTGGAGGTTAGCACCAAGCCAATAATCGCTTCCCATTCCAATTGTGCCGCGCTGTGTCCGCACCGGCGTAATTTGAGTGATGAGCAAATTATTGCTCTGGCTAAGCAGGGTGGGGTGGTCGGTGTTACCTTTGCTCCGGATTTTGTGCATCCTGAAACGGCTGCTCTGGCGGGTGTGCTGGACCATATTGTCCATATAGCTGAACTGGTTGGCGCCCGGCACGTAGGTATAGGTTCTGATTTTGACGGTATTGCGGCTACTCCTGTGGGTTTGGAAGATGTCGGTAAATTGCCGGGGATTACTTTAGGGCTTTTGGAAAGGGGGTTTTCAGAGCGGGATATTGAAATGATTATGGGCAAGAACCTGCTGCGGGTTTTAGAACAGGTTTTGTAAGTCTATTTTTTGCAGTTACTGCATATACTAGACCTAGCATTGCCTGGAGGTGGTGGGGTAAATGGAGCGGGAAGAGGAAATTTTGCATTTGCGGGAGAGAATAGAAGAGTTAGAGGAAAAGGTTGAACGGCTTCGTTTCAGCAGAAGGGTTCTGATGAACCTGCTGGAGAAATTGGAACAGGAACGTACCAGTTGCCTTTTGCGCTTGGAAAAACAAAACCAAAAACTTCGCCAAAATAACAGCCGGTTTGCTAATAACCTCCTGCACAAAAATAAGCAAATCATGGAATTAGAGATGAGGTTAAACAGGAGGTAAAGCTGTATTTTAAAAATTTTTAGCCAAAAATATACAAGTTTTGCAGGAACGCCCCCCTTTTTTGACGAATAGTATTAACTATGTATCGTACCAGAGAAAAGTGCTAGAAAGGGGCGGTTGCTTAGTGCGGTTTCGCTTGCTTTGCCTTGTGGGAGCTTTAGTTGTGTCGAATTTTGTTTGGACGGGTAGTGAGGTTCAGGCAAAAACTCATAAAGCCCCGCAATCCGGCAGCATTTATAAGGTGCGTTCCGGGGACAACTTGTCTTCAATCAGTCATAAGTTAGGAGTTTCCGTTACTCAGCTAAAAAAGCTCAATCACCTTAAAACTGACAGGTTAGATATAGGTCAGGTACTTTTGACCTCTACAAAGTCTAAAAATGCCAAGAGTCGTAAAGTGTCAAGAGGTAGTAAAACTGAAAGGGTTTTAAAAACTGCAAAGAACGGCGTGAGGGAAAAAAGAACGGCAAAGGTTTCCCGGGGTTTGCCCGGAGAAAGGATTGCCGGTGAACTGGTCCCTTGGGAAGAGGCCAACAGGCTTTTTGCGGAGGGAATGGTAGTTAAGATTTACGATTTGGATAGTGGCTTGACCTTCAGGGCTAAGCGCAACTTTGGGCATAACCATGCTGATGCAGATCCCCTGACCACTGCGGATACTGCAACTATGCGGGAGTTATTTGGCGGAAGTTGGAGCTGGAACCGGAGAGCTATTGTGGTAGATATTGACGGCAGGCTGGTGGCTGCTTCCATGAACGGTATGCCTCACGGCAATAAGGGGGTAAGGGACAATGATTTTCCCGGACATTTTTGCATTCATTTCCTGGGCAGCAAAACCCATGGCTCCAGCTATACTAAAACAGGAGTCCCCATTGTAGATGATGAGCATCAGGCTATGGTGCGCAAGGCAGCAGGATACTAACGATACCCCTAACCCCGGATTTTTCTTCCGGGGTTTACTCATCTTCTGAGGAGGAATGGGGGTAGCTGCGCAGAATATTACATGGTGGAGGACAAGTGGTTGGATTTTAGAAGCCTTCTGGCTGGGGGGTTAACCATGAGGAGATTGTTTTTTTTAATTGGGACCATTGGACTGATTATTTATTTATTGTCCTATGAATCGCAAACGGGATCTTGGGGCCGGTCCTGGCTAAAAACCTCCCAGCGCATGGTAAACCTTATCCGCTATGAGAATCTGCAAGATTATACCCCGTCCGGCGGGCAAAAGATTGTGGAGATAAACGGAAAACTGGCAGCAAATCTGGAGGAGAATCAGCTAAAATGGGTCCCCTTGGGGCGTATACCTCAACATTTGCGCTTTGCTGTAATAGCTGTAGAGGACAGCAGGTACTTTCAGCACGGCCCGCTGGATTTGCAGGGAATAGCCAGGGCTGTTTGGGTGAATTTAACTAACAGGACTTATGCTGAGGGTGGCAGTACGATTACCCAGCAGTTGGCCAAAAACCTGTTTCTGAACCAGGAGAAAACCTTGGAACGCAAGGCGGAAGAGGCAGTGCTGGCTTTTCTCCTGGAGAAAAAGTACTCCAAAGATCAGATTCTGGAAATGTACCTTAATCAAATTTATTTTGGCCCGAATACCTATGGGGTGGGTAGGGCCAGTGAGAAGTTTTTTGGCAAGTCTGTGGACAAGCTAAGCTTGGCTGAGGCAGCTATGTTGGCCGGGATTCCCAAAAATCCGGGTAAGTACTCACCTGTGAAGAACTATCCGGAAGCCAAGGAGCGCCAGGAACTAGTCCTGGAACGCATGCTGGAAGCGGGATTCATTACCGGTGAAGAGGCCAAACGGGCAAAGGCGGAAGTTATTAAGGTGGGCAAAGCTATGAAGCAGGTGATGGCTGAGAAAAAGGGGAAAAGATAACCTCTGAAGTCTGAATGGAGAAGGGGGTCGGCAATGCTAAGGCGATACAGGTTGCGGGTAAAGGGAATTGTCCAGGGAGTGGGCTTTCGACCTTATGTTTTTAACCTGGCCCGTCAACTGGGCCTGCCGGGATGGGTTCTTAATGATGCCGGCGGGGTAACAGTAGAGCTGGAGGGAAGCCGGGAAAAGCTGCAACTCTTTCTGGAAAGGCTCAAAAACAATCCTCCTCCTCTGGCCATAGTAGAATCTGTAACCGTTCAGGAACTTACCCCGGTA
This sequence comes from Bacillota bacterium, assembly GCA_021848765.1. Lineage (GTDB taxonomy): Bacteria > Bacillota > Carboxydocellales > JAJZTU01 > JAJZTU01. Next base: position 4,768 of record JAJZTU010000145.1, on the reverse strand, counting down.
GGTTATGAGGATTTTGTCATTAAGGAAAGTTTAGGCCAGGAAGTAAGTGCCACCCTGGTTTCCCCGGATATTGCCCCCTGCCCGGACTGCTTAAAGGAAATGCGGGATAATCTGGACTTTCGATATCAATATCCCTTTATTAATTGTACTAACTGCGGGCCAAGGTTCACCATAATTGAAGATATCCCTTATGACAGGCGCCACACTACGATGAAGGTTTTTGCGATGTGTTCCAGTTGCAGTGCAGAGTATCATGACCCAGGCAACCGGAGGTTTCATGCCCAACCCAACGCCTGTGGATGCTGTGGGCCTCAGGTCCGGATCCTGGACCGGGAGGGAAATTTATTCACGGACTCTGCAAATGGTAGGCTAGGCCCAATTGATCTGGCCGGAGAACTATTAAAACAGGGAAAGATTTTGGCCGTTAAGGGTCTGGGGGGCTACCACCTGGCCTGTGACGCCACTAATCCGGAAGCAGTTGCCAGATTGCGTCAGAGGAAGATCCGGGAGGACCGTCCGTTTGCTATCATGGTGCCAAATCTTGAGGTGGCCAGGGAATTAGTGGAGATTAGCCAGGAGGAAGAATTGCTTCTGACCGGCAAAGAAAGGCCCATTGTGCTGCTGACCAAAAAGCAGGAGAGGCATTGGGCCAAAAGGGTTGTCAATGAAGCTGGCAATAAAGCTACCAATGAAATGGACAATGAAGCTGTTATAGCTGTTGCCGGTGAAGTTGCCCCCGGCAATGGGTTCCTGGGAGTGATGCTTCCTTATACGCCCCTGCATTACCTGCTTCTGGAGGCCGGCCCGGCTGTATTGGTTATGACCAGCGGGAATCGCAGCAGTGAGCCCATTGCCTATAGGGATGAGGATGCCCGGCAGGTTCTGAGGGATATAGCAGACTATTTTCTGGTACATAACAGGGAAATTTTCAGGCGTTGTGATGATTCAGTGGTCAGGGTTTTTGAGGGTAAACCCTATTTTTTGCGCCGTTCACGGGGGTTTGCACCGGCCCCTGTAACTTTGTATAAGGGGATTGGCCAGGTCCTGGCTTGCGGAGCTGAGCAGAAGAACACTTTTTGCCTGACCAGAGGACAATACGGGTTTATGAGTCACCATATCGGAGACCTGGAAAACCTGGAGACTTTGACTTCTTTTGAGGAAGGTATTGTGCACTTTCAAAAACTCTTTTCCCTGAGACCGTCACTTGTCGCCTATGACCTGCATCCGGAATATCTTTCTACCAAGTATGCGCTCAATCTCGCCTTACCCAAAGTTGGGGTACAGCATCATGAGGCCCATATCGCCGGTTGTATGGCGGAAAATGCGGTGCAAGGGCCGGTTCTGGGAGTTGCCTTTGATGGAACCGGATATGGCTGGGACGGGCACCTTTGGGGTGGAGAGTTTTTGGCCGGTGATCACAGGGGATTTGAGCGGGTGGCCCATCTGGATTACATTCCTTTACCGGGTGGCGCTGCCGCAATTAAAGAACCATGGCGGCTGGCTCTGGTTTACCTGCGGCAGTGTTTTGGAGAACGGTGGCAGACCAGGGCACCGGGATGTTTGGAGCTAAATCAAGGGATAGTGCCTGTGTTGGAAGAGATGCTGGACAAAGGGATTAATTCACCCTTAACTTCAAGTATGGGGCGGTTGTTTGATGGGGTGGCCGCTCTGCTGGGATTGCGGGGGAAGGTAAACTATGAAGGTCAGGCAGCGGTAGAACTGGAACAGGTAGCACACACCTGGGTAAAGGCTAATCCCCAATTGTCCCGGCAGCCGGTAAAACTGTATCCGTTTGGATTTAACCCCGGTAAGTTAACCGGTCTGCTTATTGACTCCGGTGTCCTAATCAGGGGTATTGTTGCCGACCTGGAGTCAGGAGTCAGCCAGGGTGAGATAGCCTGGCGTTTTCACCGCAGTGTTACCCATTTGATAATAACAATTGCTAAACTGGTCCGCAAGGAAAGAGGAATCAATCAGGTTTGTTTAAGTGGTGGCGTGTTCCAAAACCTGCTGCTGTTGACACAGGCGGTCCGGGGCTTGCGGCAGGAAAGCTTTCAGGTGTATATTCATAGAAGGGTTCCCTGCAATGACGGGGGGATTGCTCTGGGGCAGGCAGTAATAGCGGCAGAAAGGAGAGATACAGCGTGTGTCTAGCCATACCGGGAAAAGTGATTAAGCTCAATGAAGAGGTTGGTGAGGTAGAAGTCTTCGGCGTAATTAAACAGGTGAGCTTCCTCTTGTGCCCTGATGCCGGGGTCGGAGACTATGTTTTGGTACATGCAGGGTTTGCCATTCAGGTAATTGATGAGGCACAGGCCCTGGAGACTTTGGCCCTCATAAAGGAGTGGGAAGAACATGAAGCATCTTCTGGAATTTAGAGACCGGGAACTGGTAAAAAAGCTTCTGGACAGGATTAAGGCTGTTTCCACTCAAGAGGTAAAGCTCATGGAGGTGTGCGGTACTCATACTGTCTCCATTTTCAGGTACGGGGTAAGGGATTTATTGCCGCCCAATATTCAGCTGCTGTCCGGGCCAGGCTGTCCGGTTTGTGTCACTTCTAACCAAAATATTGATGAAGCTATTGCCGCAGCCGGCTTACCTCAAGTGATTTTAACCACTTTCGGGGATATGTTAAAAGTGCCGGGTTCCAGGTCCAGCCTGGCGAAGGCCAAAGCTGACGGGGCGGACGTCCGCATTGTTTATTCCACAATGGAAGCGCTGGAAATTGCTAAAACTAACCCTGGCCGGGACGTTGTTTTTTTCGGCATAGGATTTGAGACCACCGCACCTACAGTTGCAGCCGCTATATTGACTGCTGAGGCTCAAGGTGTGGGGAATTTCTCCATTATCGGAACCCATAAGTTAATTCCCGAGGCTATGCGGGCAATTATCACCGACGGTCGAATTGGGGTAAACGGGTTTATCTGCCCGGGGCATGTGTCTACTATTATTGGAATTGAGCCGTATGAGTTTTTGGCTGCCGAATATGGCATTCCTTCTGTAATTACCGGTTTTGAGCCTGTGGACCTGCTGCAAGGCATCTATATGCTCGTCAGGCAAATCGAGCAGGGAGAAGCTAGGGTAGAGGTCCAGTATTCCAGGGGGGTTAACAGAGAGGGCAATCTCACGGCTCAAATGATGTTGAAAAAGGTATTCGAGGTAGAGGATTCCGTTTGGCGGGGAATTGGCCCTATTCCGGGGACCGGCTTAGCTCTACGCCCTGAGTATGGGAAATTTGATGCCCGGCAGAGGCTGGAGATTACTGTGGAAACAGTGAGGGAAAATCCCGGCTGTATTTGCGGGGATATTCTAAGAGGCCTTAGAGTACCAATGGAATGCAAACTTTTCGCCAAGGCATGCTCTCCGGAAAATCCTATCGGTGCTTGCATGGTCTCAGTTGAGGGTACCTGTGCGGCATACTACAAATACGGCAACTGGGAACGGGCGTGAGATAGCGCCTGGGAAATCACGCAGTAAGGCAACCGGGGGAACGAAAAGAAGCAATTAGGGGTGATAGTAGTTGCAGGAGAAGATAGTCCTGGCCCACGGAAGTGGGGGCAAGCTTTCCCATGACCTGGTAAAACGGATTTTCGTGAGTATGTTCGATAACCCTATTCTGAATCAATTAGATGACCGGGCTGCCTTGGAAATTGCCGGCAAGGCTCTGGCCTTCTCAACTGATTCCTTCGTAGTTAAGCCAATTTTTTTCCCCGGGGGAGATATAGGCAAACTGGCAGTTTGCGGAACAGTAAATGACTTAGCCATGGGAGGCGCCAAGCCCCTCTATCTGAGTACAGGGTTTATTATTGAAGAGGGAATGCCCATCGAGGAATTGGAGAGGGTAGTTACTTCGATGAAAAACGCGGCCGGGGAAGCCAAGGTAACAATAGTTACAGGGGACACTAAAGTAGTGGAACGGGGCTCCTGTGACCGCCTGTTCATTAACACCGCAGGAATCGGTGTGGTACCGGACGGTGTGAATATTTCCGGAGCTAATGCCCGGCCCGGGGACAAAATCATAGTCAATGGCTATATTGGGGATCACGGCATAGCAGTTATGGCAGAGCGTCACGGCTTAAGCTTCCGGGAAAATCTGGCCAGTGACTGCGCTCCTCTCAATGGTTTGGTGGAAACCATGCTGGCTGTTTCGAAGTCAATCCGGGTGCTCCGGGACCCTACCAGGGGAGGCTTGGCAACCACTCTCAACGAAATTGCCCAGCAATCCGGAGTTGGCATTATGATTGAAGAGGACAAAATTCCGGTCCGGGATGAAGTCCGTGGGGTCTGCGAAATCCTGGGCCTGGACCCGCTGTATGTTGCCAATGAAGGCAAACTTATCGCCATCGTCCCTCCGGAGGCAGCAGAGGAAATGGTAGACGCCATGACCAGGCACAAGTACGGCTCTGGAGCAAAAATTATCGGAGAAATCCTGCCGGAGCCAAAAGGCAAGGTCTTCCTGCAAACTGTTATCGGAGGACGCAGGTTACTGGATATGCTGACAGGAGACCAGCTTCCCAGGATATGCTGACGCTCTCACAAAACCAAAAAGTTAGCATAGAAAGGCTTGGGAATTTACCCAAGCCTTTCTGCTGCTATTATTTCAAAAAAAGAGTCCAGCTTAAAAAGCTGGACGGGGAGAGATAGAACTTACCAAAGCGGAGTATCTATATTATGAACTCCAGAAACTAAATATATACATTCAGTGGGAAAATATTTATTGATGTCGGAAAATTATCCACAAAACAAGCGGGGTTCGACATGAGATCGG
>JAJZTU010000144.1 GCA_021848765.1 Bacillota bacterium | reverse complement strand
GGTTAGATTGGATACCGACCTGATGGATATTATTGATGCTATCCTGGAGGGCCGCCTGGCGCGGCAGGAAATCCGCTGGAAGCCGGAGGCTGCAGTGTGTGTGGTAATTGCAGCAGGTGGCTATCCCGGGGATTATGAAAAAGGTAAGCCTATCAGCGGCCTGGACTCAGCCGGGAAAAAGGCTGTGGTCTTCCACGCCGGTACTAAACAAGTTGACGGCCGGATTGTTACCAATGGCGGAAGGGTTCTGGGAGTTACCGGGCTGGGAAAAACCATTGCCGAAGCGATTGCCAATACCTATGAGGCTGCGCAGGAAATCCGGTTTGCAGACATGCATTACCGTAAGGACATCGGCTACCGGGCGCTGAACCGGTAAATTCTAGTCTTGGCCGAACGCTCTTGATTCCGGCCCTGGTCAAGTGGGGAAAAGGCTATGGTGTAGCTGGCGGCTTACCTGTTTAATTACAGGAGTTACCCGGCGGCAATCATTGATGATGTATCGTTCCCCTGGATGCTGATGATAATTTCAAAATCGCAATGAAGGCACTATACATGCAGTACCGCTAAAATGATCTTTGAAGTTTTATAATATAATAACGGTTCTAGACAAAAAAGTAGTACCCTTTAGAGAGTACTACTTTTTATCTCCATTAGTTTTTAAATTTAGCGACTTCTTTATATAACTCATCTTTATCCACAGAGCGTTTGGCTTCCGGATTTTCGGCTTTAATTAAACCAAGTTTAAATTGGCCTTGCCAGCCGGTTAAGACAACATACCTATCAACTTCCGGGGCGTATCTCAAGAAGAGTAGATATTTTTTACCGGGTTCCATAATCTCGACTTTGTCTAACTTATGGTTAACCCCTTTATAAATACCCCCATCTTGCACAACGGTTATTTGTTCCCTGGTCTTTATATCAGAACCCTTATACCACTTGACTACCTTGAAAGTAACGTATGTTGCGATATCGGCTTCGTCATGACGGGCAAAGGTATTTATCGCTTGGGCCTCTCCTTCGACAATCACGTCTGCACCTTCAACCAGCGACTTTATATCCGGATAATATTTAACCCAACTTGCATGTGATTCGACAACTGGTATGTCATTTGGCTTGGAAAATGTATTGCTGTTTAATCCTAGGAAACCAACGGTTAGTAGGGCTACCAGTCCTATTGGGATTATTAATCTCTTTTTCATTATCTCACCTCTCCTTATTTGATCTTAGTATAAATAGTTAGCACCTTCGACGTCACCATAAACATAACCAAGACCTGACACATATTTATTAACGGATTGAGGAGTATAAATTCCTAAACTATGACGCTGTGAATCATATCCAATCATAAGAACTTTAGGATCCCCGTATAGCAGATACCCATTATCATCATCGAGAGCAATAACATGTCCAAGTTCGTGAGCAATGACACCTTGTTTTTGCCATGATGCGTAGCTCCCTATGTGATATTGGTTAATTCGAACGAGAGCATTTATGTAGTAGTATTTATTACCGATAACCCCAACGGTGTGGTTTGTTTTTCCGCTCCAATCCACATCCGGATCATTAACTTTTTGAATAGTGATTTCCCCGGTAGATGAACTAGAAATGGATACCGGAGTGGTTGTATTCCAGGAACTAGCTGCACTTGAAATAAGACTACTGATATCGCTTGCACTACTGTCAACTTTCGAGGGGGTAAGCTAAAAAATACCAGGCAAACACATGGTAAAACTGGAAATTGATTGGGGTTATAACAGCTACATTCTTTATCAAATGTCCGCTAACTTCTGTTAGCGGCTATAGAAGCCTCAAAAATCCATACTTGATATCCACTAAGGTTGGCTATATAATAAAGATACCATGTCCGCTAAGGTGAGTCAAACAAGAAAGGGGTCATTCTGTGCCGAAATTGGTAATGGTATCTGCCCAGGCGGAGGACTGCATCAGTGAGTTTATTCAGAGCCTATCCGAGAACGAAGACCTTAACCAGAAAACGCTACGTGAGTATACAAGTGACCTCCGGAATTTCGCTCATTGGTTTGAAGAAACATGGAGCATTCACCGCGAAGGAACTATGTTTTTTCATCCTTCGGAAATTATCACCCCTATCATTGTGCAGTACAGGGAATACCTCCAGAAGATTCGGTGCCTGAAGCCAGCAACCGTTAACCGTAGGCTGAACACCTTGAAACGGTACTTTTACTGGGCGGCGTGTCAGGGCCTGGTATCCATCGATTACTCAAAACCAATAAAACTTATTCCGGAGAAAAAGACAAGCCCACGGCAGATGACCGACAAGGAAGAGGCAGCACTAATGGTCACCGCCGAAAAGCACGGAACTGTTCGTGATAGGACTCTTCTACTTATGATGCTACACACGGGTTTGAGATCCATGGAGGTCTGCAATCTAACTGTCAAGGATGTCACCATTGGCAAAAGAAGTGGTCACATAACTGTTCGCGCCGGAAAACGGAACAAGCAGAGGGAAGTGCCGTTGAATAGCACAGTCAGGACCGCGCTCGAACCATACCTGGCCTCCCTGCCCCACGGCTGCGAATACCTTTTCCCCTCGGAGAAGACCGGAGGAAGGCTTAACGAACGAGCATTGCGCCATATCGTAGAAAAGTATTCCCGACTGGCTGGTTTGAATGGACTCAGCGCCCACGACTTGCGCCACCGCTTTGGTTATGTTATGTCGGAGAAAACACCGCTGCATAGGCTATCTCAGATTATGGGTCACGACAGTTTAAACACTACGATGGTCTACGTTCGGGCCACCCGGGCTGATCTGCAGTCAGAGGTGGAGAAGATAGCCTGGCAATAGGCTTCTTTTTGGATAAGTAACTTGTCAACCGAAGACTGGAAGGAGATTATTCATGAAACGCGTTTGGGAATTGGAAGACCTGATTGACTGTTTTACAATTGTACCCCACGAAATGAAAACAGTTGAGATCAAAACGGGCGCAAATAGGCTTGGCTACGCAGTGCTCGTAAAGTACTTCCAAAACGAAGGTCGATTCCCAAGTAATTTCGGGGATGTTCCAAAGCCAGTACTTGAATACATAGCCAAACGGGTTCGCGTAAATTCCAAAACCTTCTCAGAATACGACTGGTCATGACGAACAATCAAATACCACCGGGCAGAAATCCGGGACTTCTTCGGCTTCACCGAGCTTTAGAAATAGGTAAAGTCCACAAAATAAAAGGGGGTGAAAACTATCAACACCAAGGAATCTTCCCGGAGATACCGCTTTCGCGGGAGCATGGGTGAGATTGAACTTAGCTTCGATCTGGACAATTTACCTGGAACTGCGGACAGTGTTATAGTTTTCATTCCTTGGGGCAATGGCCTGATTACCGTACATAACCCCATTCGGGGCTGGGAAATTCCCGGCGGAAGACTGGAATCGGGGGAGAGCGAGAAGGACGCTGTCCTCCGGGAGGCATACGAGGAAGCCGGATGCCGGGTCGGAGAGCCGGCAAAATTCGGACAGTACCGCTTTAAGAAGGGGAAGCAGAGTTGGGTAATGACTATTGCCCTGTATTATGCAGAGGGTTTAAAGCTGGAACCCATTCCGGAAGGTTCTGAAATGGTTGATATAGAGATTCTTTCCTTGGGATGCCTGGAGCGGGTAGTCACGGAGCACAAGTATAACCCGGCTATGCGGGACAAGGTTTTTACCCTGGCGATACAGAGGCTTAGGGAGTTGGGGCTGCTCCCGGTTTCTGAACGATAACACTCCTGAACAAGACAGTTGCACCCCTGAGGCTGACCCGGTATAATGGAAAATGATGCTGAATAGTGGAAGCTAAAGGGGGAAGTGCGGTGGGTTACCGGTCCAAACTCAAAGACCCTCTTGTTGACAAGCTTTTTGAGGCTGTATTGCTCCTGAAAACTGAAGAGGACTGCTATCGTTTTTTTGAGGACGTGTGCACTGTAGCCGAACTTAAATCCCTGGCCCAGCGCCTGGAGGTGGCCAAAATGCTGGAGGCTGATGCTACCTATGGCTCTATTGCGGAGAAGACAGGAGCCAGTACTGCAACCATCAGCCGGGTGAAGCGCTGCCTTAATTACGGGGCAGATGGCTATAAGCTGGTGCTTAAAAGGCTAAAGGAGCGGGAAGATACTATTTTATAAGGATGATGTACTAATGGATAACCATGGCCTTAAGTTGCGGGTTCCCGTGGGTGTAAAAGACATGCTCCCCGGGGAGGCCTGGCGCAAACGGCAGCTGGAACAGGTATTTGCCCGGATTTTTTACCGCTGGGGCTATAGAGAGGTCATTACCCCCACTTTTGAGTTCTACCACGCCCTGGCTGCCGGGAATAACGGTGAACACGAAGAGAGTCTCTTTAAGTTCCTGGACAGGCAGGGACACATTCTGGCCCTGCGCCCGGACATGACTACCCCTATCGCCAGGCTGGTCGCGACCAGAATGAAAGACTGTCCTGCGCCCCTGCGCTTGTTTTATCTGGCCAATGTGTTCAGCTACGCTGAGCCTCAAGTGGGCAGGCAGCGGGAGTTTTTCCAGGCGGGAGTAGAGTTCATAGGGTCAGCCAGCGGGGATGCAGATGGGGAAGTAGTTGCCCTGGCTGCAGAAGTTTTAAAAGCGGCCGGGCTGAAGAATTTCCAGATTCACCTGGGTCAGATGGCTGTGTTTAATGGGGTGATGGAGGAAATCGGCCTGGCGGAACAAGAACAGCGCCGGTTCAAAAATACCCTGGCCAACAAAGACTTTGTGGGTATGGAGGAGCTGCTGGCAGCATCAGGCGCCGGCAGTGCTGTTCAGGACAGGATAATGGAGTTGCTTTCTCTGCGGGGAGGCAAGGAAGTGCTGGACCGGGCAGAGGAATTGCTCGCTAACTCCCCGGCCAAAACAGGACTTGATAATCTCAAGGAGATTTTTGCAGTGCTGGAGAACTATGGTGTTGACCAATATGTGGTGGTGGATTTCAGCATCCTCCGGGGATTCGAGTATTATACCGGACTAATTTTTGAAGGATACGCCCAGCACCTGGGCTTTCCTATCTGCGGTGGGGGGCGCTACGATAAACTTCTGGGACAGTTAGGACACCCCAGCCCGGCCACCGGCTTTGCTGTAGGCCTGGAGCGCATCATGCTGGCTCTGGACCGCCAGGGGGATACCATGCCTGTGCCGGTAGCGGACGTCTTACTGGTTTACCCAAAGGAAAAACGCCGGGAAGCTATCCAACTGGCCCAAAAATACCGCCAGGAGGGCCTGGCTGTAGAGACAGAGTTACTGGAAAGTGATGTGGAGAAGGTACGCAGTTATGCTGGTGAACGGGGTATCAGTAGAATTGTTGAACTATAAATATCGTGAAAAAAGACTGATAATGGATTATTTTATCATAAAAATAAGAGATAAATAGAAAAAAGAAGAAAAAACAAGCAGGAAGTGGAATTCCTGCTTGTTTTTTACTCCCAAAAGGGAATACAAGCCAAAAGGACTAAGTTTAACCAAATGGATATGTTTAGTTATTTGCAATTATAACTGATAATATAATTATGAGCTTTAATCTGAACGGAACGGCGGTTTGGAGGTTGGGTTATGCTGCAAAAAGTGATTGCCGGTCAGGCCCACTGGCTGGCGAAAAAGTTAGACTATGGGAAATCAGAGGAAGAAGTTCTTAAGTACTCCCTTAATTTAGTGTTTACTTCAATCTTGGGCTATGGGGTATTGGCTGTAGCGGCAAGTTTGCTGGGAGTATTGCCCACCGCACTGGCTGCGGCTTTAAGCGCTTCGGCATTACGGATTTTTTCCGGGGGGGCTCATGCTTCGCGGCTTTCCCGCTGTGTCGGCCTGGGAGCAGTTGTCTTTATCGCTATTGGATGGCTTGCTGCGGCCGGTGTCCCGTTTATGGAAAAAATCCCTGACCTGGAGGTTTTAACCTTACAAACCAGGGTTATCCTAATACTGATTGTCGTGATCGGGACAGGGATAATTTATTTCTATGCTCCTGCGCCGGCTCCGGGCAAGCCTAAGCAAACCTATCTCCAAGTGGTGGTGATGAGGAGTTGTTCTCTGGCCTTGCTCTGGTGGTGGGGAGGGACTGTTTGGTTGGTTTACAGTTGGCAATGGGGTCTGGAGCATCAGGAGGTATTACTGGCTTCCCAACTGGGGATAGTCTGGCAGCTAATGAGCCTGACCCCCTTGGGCTTCGGGCTTTTGCGGGGAGGGGAGAAGATGCTGGATATCTTATTTACGGTAAAAAGCGAAAAATTATAAAAAAATCAAAGTCGGGCAGGAAAATAGGGAATTCTGTCGAAAACTAACTCTAAAGTAAAAATCAGACTAAATTCCTATTGACAGACGAACCTGGCTTTCCACGGCTTTACGCTAATTAAATAAAGAAAGTAAAGCACCCTGTTACTCACCAAAAATATTGCTAGCGGAGTGGTGACTACATAAGGGGGAATACATATGTGGAAAAAGGCTCTGTATGGAATGGCATCTGTGTTGTTTTTACTGGCTTATGCTAATGTTTCTGTTACCAGCGTTTTGTTTGGATATGAGCCTGAGGTTCCGGAGGCCCTGCGGAAGTAGTTAAATCTTAGCGTGAGTTTTGGGGTGCTTTACTTTTTCATTAACACCTTAACACCGTACGGAGGAGAAGCATGGACAGCATCTGGGCAGTCATCATCGGTTGGATTCCCCACCTCACAGTGGCTAGTTATGTAGGGTTAGCGCTTTATGGAATACGGATGACTCTGAAACGGGCTATAGTTGTCGGTGTATGCATTTCCTTTACCGGCTATGGGTTTAAGTTTTTGATTAGTTTGCTAAAACTTCCTTATGGCCTGCATACGCCTGTTTCTGTGCTATTATTGGTAATAGCATTACGTAGTCTTGTTAAGGTAAAGTGGAGTACAGCGGTTATTTCCGCTGTCAGCTCTTATATAATTATTGTTATAGTTGAGGTTTTGGCTCTCATAGTCATGTTCGATATCCTTAATCTGAAGCTTTCTATAGACGAAGTTCTGGCTAAATGGTGGATTCAGGTCACCATTGTCCATTTGGAGAGCATTCCTATCTATATTTTTGCGGCTGTCCTGCATGTTAAAAAGTTTACGCTCTTTGACCTTTCCGGCAAGAATCCAGAGGTTAGGTTATAACCTCCTTTGGGGAGTTGAGGCATATTGAATGTAAATACCAGTGAAAAAAAGGCCATCAATCTGATCATCTCCTCCCTGGCCCAAACACTCCTGTTTATTCTGGTAATTATCCTCTGGAATGCCTGGATGCGCGATCCCGGTACACTCAGAGGCACCGCACGGAGTATTGTTCTTATCGGGATGAGCTTGGCCGGTATTGTACTGGCCATTTTGGCTATTTTGGGGATTAAAGAGATTGTCCGCTTAGCCCAGTTTGAAACCGACTGGCGGGTAGCCAATGCCCACCTCCAGGAAAACGAGGAACTGTTGGAGACCCTGCGCTCCCACCGGCATGATTTTATCAATCATCTCCAGGTTATTTCCGGCCTTATGCAGTTGAACAAACCCCAACAGGCCCAGGAGTATATAATTGAAATAGTTAATGAACTCAGAAACAACAAGCGGATACGCTTTGTGGGCCGCCCGGAAATTGATGCCCTGCTGCTGAAAAAAGCAGCTCAAGCTTATGAACTGGCTATCCCTTTTGACGTTATAGCAGAATCAGAATTTCAGGGGCTGAACATCCCCGGCCTTGATGTAGCCCGGATTTTAGGCAACCTTATCGAAAATGCCCTGGATGCGTCCATACCGCTTGCGCATGAAAGGCGGCAAGTGCGGGTAATACTGCGGGAAGGGCAGCATGACTGGGAGCTTGCGGTTTATAACCGGGAACCTATTATCCCCAAGGAACTTCACCCCGTCATTTTTCAAAGGGGATTCACAACCAAAGGTATGGATGGCAATGGCCTGGGCCTGGACATAGTTCAAAGCCTGGCCCACAAACATGGGGGAAAGGTTGTCTTTGAAAGCGAAGAAGGGAAAGGGACTACTTTTACCATATACCTGCCGAAATTTAACTTTGAATTAAAGAAAGCACCCTGCCTGGATTAGAAACAGGGCGGGGTTTTTTGTGTTTTTGTGGAAAAAATTATTATTGACACTGATTTATCTATGATGCTACAATGTTAATGTATTATCGCTTTAACGTACTAAAGTAACGGAGGGATTGGTTTGGAAACAAATTATCTGACCATTGCCATCCCCAAAGGGGCTCTTTTTGGGGAGAGTGTAGACCTG
>JAJZTU010000143.1 GCA_021848765.1 Bacillota bacterium | reverse complement strand
GAGGGAACATTGCACCTACTGCCCCTGCCCAAATTAATTCTTCAGAAATTATTATCGAATACTCCAAACCGGCGCCAGACCCGCCATACTGCTCCTCCAACCAGGGACAGAGAAAACCCAGCTTACCCGCCTTGAGCCATAAATCTTTCGGAATTATGCCTTGCTCCTCCCATTCGTTGTAGTAGGGGATTACTTCGGCCTCCAAGAATTTCTTAAACGCATCTCTGAAGATTTTATAATCACCTGAGTGTAAATCAAGAGCCATCTTTTTAACCTCCTTAACAAAGTTGCAAATCGTCTGCAATCGACCTCCATCCTAAACTCGAATCAAAACGGCGTCACCCTGGGCCAGGCCGCCGCAGATGGCTGCTGCGCCATATCCCCCGCCTAAACGCCTTAACTCATACATAAGTGTCATCACTATTCTCGCACCGCTGGCTCCTACCGGGTGTCCTAAAGCGATGGCTCCACCATTTACGTTCAGTTTTTCCCTGACCGTTTGTACTTTCTCTTCCATAAAATCTCCAAGAATTTTACTGGAAACCAGAGCTACAGCTGCAAAAGCCTCATTAATTTCAATACGTTTTAGATCATCAATACTAAGCTTGGCAGTTTGTAAAGCTTTGTTAATGGCCAAAGCAGGAACCTTAGCTATATATTGGGGACTATCCGCAACACAAGCAATTGTAATTACTTCTGCCAGTGGCTCCAGTCCTAACTCTTTTAGCTTCCTTTCACTGACCAAGAGCAAGGCTGCAGCGCCATCATTTAGACCCGGTGCATTTCCTGCGGTTACCGTAGGGCTACCGTATATGGTCGGAAGTTTGGCCAGACCTTCCAGCATGGTCTCAGGTCTGGGAAATTCATCTTTATCAAATACAACTACATTTTGCTTTTTATCTCTAAATTCAATGGGCATTATTTCATCTTTGAACTTTCCTTCCCTTGCCGCAGCTTGGTAGCGTTGCTGGCTGGTATATGCCCAGAGATCCTGCTCCTCCCGGCTGATTCCATACTCAACAGCAACTTCTCCGGCATCTACCGCTACAGGGTTATAGTCTTTATACCCTACAGGAAATACCGGGTCTTCCACCTGAAAGTGACCCAGTTTCTTTCCCCATCTTAAATTCCTGGCTATATGCGGAATCTTGCTCATCACCTCTACCCCACCGGCAATGGCAATATCCGCTTCCCCCAGCCGGATGGAATTATAGGCTATTCGGATAGCTTCAGTAGCTGAACAGCATGCTTTGTCTAGCGTAGAAGAAATTACTCCTGCCGGTAGTCCCGCTTTCAGCAAAGCTTGGCGGGCAATAACCGGCCCACCTGTATCTTTGCATTCAAACATAACACAACAGCCAAGATGTACTGCATCTACCTCATCGGGTCGTATTTTACTGTGCTCAACCAATCCTTTAATCAGCGTGGCAGCTAGTGCTTCAACTTCTATATCTTTTAAAGCGCCGCCGAAACTCCCAAAAGGAGTTCGTAATGCGCCTGCAATATATACCTTTTCTGTCATCAGTTTCCTTCCCCCTTAAAATCTAAGTCAGTTTCTCGTGACAGGAAATGTTCACAATGTTTTAGCGGGGCTGCATCCGGATCGCGCCATCCAGCCGGATTACTTCACCGTTTAAGTAACTGTTTTCCACCATATGTGTAACAAAATCCGCATACTCCGAAGGCTCTCCGAAACGTTTCGGGAACTGCACATTAGCCGCCAATGCATCCAGCACTTTCTGGGATAAAGATTTTGCCAGGGGGGTTAAAAACAAGCCTGGGGCTATTGTATTAATACGGATACCATACGCAGCCAGTTCTCGGGCAATGGGCAGCGTCATACCACAAACACCCGCCTTACTGGCAGAGTAAGCAGCCTGACCAATTTGGCCATCAAATGCAGCTACAGAGGCGGTATTAATAATCACCCCCCGCTCACCGCTTTCGTTGACAGGCTCGTTTTTCGCCATTTCTGCCGCTGCCAGTCGCAGGACGTTAAAGGTGCCGTTTAAGTTAATGTCTATGATCTTAGTGAACTGTTGCAGCGGGATGGGGCCTTCTTTGCCTAAGGTCTTGGCAGGAGTACCCACGCCCGCACAGTTAACAAGGATATGGATGGCCCCAAAGGCAGCCAGAGTCTTTTGGATCCCAGCCTCTACAGACGCTTCGTCAGTAACATTGACAACGGCGTAAGCAGTATTGTCACCCAATTCCCGGCAGAGTGCCTGGGCTGCTTCCTCATTCAAATCGAAAATGACGACTTTTGCTCCTTCCGCAACAAATCTCTCTACCGTGGCCTGTCCTAAACCGGAAGCACCACCGGTAACTACTGCTACTTTGTCCTTTAATTTCATGTCAAGCTCCTCCTTATTAGACTGGTAAATCTAGCCATTTTATTAGCAAGACTAATGCCAACCCCTTAACCCCGGAAACCATCTCTATTGTTAGCCCGCTAGTTTGCAGGTTTAATAAAGCTTAGGAAGCATAATCAATCTGCTTACCCGCACAACCCACAAAACAAAAACGTCCTGGAAGCAAGACACCCAGGACAAGGTGTCTTGCTTCCAAGACAATAGGTTCCGGCAAACTTAAAAGCAAAGATATTCATTAATCTGTCAGATTATACTTTTGCATTTTCACATAAAGCCTGGACCTGCTCAGGTTAAGCAGTTTTGCCGCTTTTGTTTTGTTACCTTTAGCCTGTTCAAGAGCGGAAAGGATCATCTCCCGTTCAGCCTGGTCCAGTTTGTCCCTGTAGGATTTAGTCTTTGTTTTGCCACTGTCAGCCTGCCGGACGGCGCTTATGATCCGGGACGGTAAATGGGTAACCTGAATTAAACCCGGACGGGCATAGTTGACCGCTCTTTCGATGACATTCTCCAGTTCCCTGATATTCCCCGGCCAGGCGTAGTTTAATAAAATTTCCAAAGCCTCGGTGGAAATTCCCTGTATACCGGCTTTCAATATACTGTCATATTTATTGGTAAAAAATATTATCAAAGGTTCAATATCCTCAGGGCGTTCCCGCAGCGGCGGCAAATGCAGATTGATTACGTTCAGGCGGTAGTAAAGGTCTTCCCTGAAATTCCCTTCGGTGATAGCTCTATTGAGATCCTTGTTGGTTGCCGCAAGAATCCGAACATTTACTTTAATATTTTTCGTTCCGCCTACCCGTTCAAACTCCCGCTCCTGCAACACCCTTAATAGTTTGGCCTGGAGTGGAAAAGACATATCCCCTATTTCATCCAGAAAGATTGTCCCTCCGTTTGCCAGTTCAAAACGACCGGGTTTACCGCTTTTTAACGCTCCCGTGAAAGCTCCCGCCTCATAACCAAATATTTCTGCTTCAAGTAAATTTTCCGGAATAGCCGCACAATTAACTTTGACAAAGGGACCGTCACACCGGTCACTGCACAGGTGAATAGCATGGGCGACCACTTCTTTCCCGGTACCACTTTCGCCGGTAAGCAAAACTGTAGAAGCGCTTCCTGCTACCATCACAATTTCTTGCTTTATTTTCTTCATAGCCGGACTTTCCGCAATCATATCTTTCATTATGTCCTGTGCTGTTTTTGTTTTTTCTAAAACTTCCTGATAATAGGTAACCTTATCTTCCAAAAAGCGTAATTTCTCGGCCAATTCCTTAACTTCCGCCAGTTGAGGAAAAACGGCTTTCCCCACTGCCCCAACTACCTTCCCTTCTTTTATTATCGGCAACCTGGAAACAACCAGCGGTTTCCCCTGGATATTCATGACATCACTGGTCTCCGGAACACCGGTTCTGGCTACGATGTGCAGCCTGGTTTCCTCCATTACTTCAGTCACATATTTTCCGATAACAACTTCCGGGGATACATTAAGAAAATCGGTCAAAGCCCGGTTTGCAAGGGTAATTTTTCCATGCTCGTCAACTACAACTATTCCATCATAAATAATATTAAGCACTGTATCGAGGGTTCTGTTTAATGCCTTTACCGTTTCCAACTCCCTGGCAACCTGCTCCAGGTCGGTAAGGTCCTGAAAAATCGCAATTGCACCTACAAGCTTCCCACCGTTGTGCAAGGGAGTAACATTAACCACCGTTGAAGTTTCTCCCAGCCTGTACTGAAGGCCGATTTTCACCTCACCGTGCTCCAGAACCGGAGTTAAGTCCAAATCCGGAAGTATATCTCCTAAGGGCTTACCCAGAGATTTTTCCTTTTCCAAATCAAATATTCTCTTTGCTCCCAGGTTTACCAGGGTTACCGATCCCCGGTCATCAACAGCAATAACCCCGTTATGCATGGAATCAAGAACCGCTTTGAGCTGGACATTCAAAAGTTCGGCTTTTCTAAACAGACCCAGAACCGTGTTGGTTTTAGCTATTATTCCGATTACTTTCCCCTGTTGATCGATAACCGGCCCCGAACCTACCGGACTTACTTTTATTATTTCAGCTATTTTATCAAAAGGTAAATCGTTCCGTACACTGACTACCTCTTTAATGACATAGGGATCAATAACATCCTTTAACGTTGCTCCATTGAGCAGGGCCTGATACAGACTTGTTCTGGTAAAAACGCTTAACAGTTTTTGTGCGGAATCCACGACAGGGATGATATCGGTTTTATAATCTTTAAATATGCAAACAGCTTTTTCCAGGGTATCCCCCGGGGTTAAATATGAAATCCGCTCCTTAATTATTTCCATTAACTCCACATAATCACCTCTTGAAGCTAACCTCTCCTTAAAGGAACCTTACTCATACACCTTTTCTTCGCATTTATCAGCCTCTTTAGCATCCTCTTCAACATTGCGGCCGGTTTGTGCGCTCTTTTCTAAACCTTTATAATACTCATGCTGAATTATCAGGTTCATGATTTCATTGGTTCCGGTCCAAATCATCAAAATTCGACTATCACGCAGTAATTTTTCAATAGGATAAACATTGGTATAACCGATGCCACCCATAACCTGCATTGCTGCATTAACTACTTTCCACGCCGTCTCGGTGGCTAACTTCTTTGCTTCGGATACCAAGCGCCTTTGAGTAGAACCATCCGCCTTACCGTCAACAATCAAGGCGGTGTTATAAGTCAGAGCTCTGGCCGCATCAAGTTCCGTCAGACTATCAGCTATTTTAAAGCTTACCGCTTGAAAATCCTTAATGGTTTTGGCAAATGCTTTTCTCCTGGTACTGTACCTGGCTGCTATATCCATCGCAACATCGGCCAGGCCCAAGGCGCCAATGGCACTGGTCATTCTCTCAGGCACCATCATTTGATAGAATATTTCTGCCGCACCGTTTTCTTTGCCAATTAAGTTTTCCTTGGGTACTTTCACGTTATTGAATACTACGCGCCCGGCGCCGCCACCCCGGGTCCCCAAAAGCCCGTAAACATAGCCCACCTCAACACCAGGGCCTCTGTCCACCAAAAAAGCGCTTATTGATTTATGGGAAGGAGCCGTCGGGTCGGTTTTGGCATAAACCAAAAAATAGTCGGCCCCCTCTGCTCCCACCACAAACCTTTTCTGCCCATTTAAGATATAATAATCTCCCTCTCTTTTGGCAATAGTAGTAGCTCCAAAAAAGTCTGAACCGCCTCTTGGTTCTGTAAGGGCTTCCGCAGTGAAAATTTTTCCTTCAATAGTGGGCTTTAAGTATTTCTCCTTTTGTTTTTCAGTCCCAAAGCAATTGATGGCTTCCCCAACAATACTTACCAAAGAATACAGGCAAGCCAGGGAAGTCCCCAATACACCGATTTGCTCCAAAGCAACATACTCATCCTGCCACCCTAAGCCTCTCCCCCCATACTTTTCCGGAAACCTAAGCCCCAATAGTTTGCTTTGAGCAGCATTAACCAAAAATTCCCTTGGATAGTGTACTTTTTCTTCATCCATAGCAATTAACAATTCTTTGGGAACTTCTTTAACAAAGTCCCTCACTTCTGATTGTAACAATCTCTGTTTTTCAGTTAACAGATTATTGATCACAACTAACCCCTCCTCAAAAACTATTCTGATTGAATATTCATTCATATGCTTTGAGTATACTACGCTTATTTATTTATGAAAATCGTTATTCCCCAAACGGCAATAATACTCTTTTGAATGGTAAAATTTTGCCCTTTAACAGTAAAGTTTCGCCCTTTAACGGTAAATATCCGCCTTTGAACGGTTTCTGCCGAAAAGTACAATCCTCAATAAAAGCTATTGACATAGGGCATACTGGACCGCCTCTGGAACATTGGAATTTCTTATGTCCGGGAGTTACGAACCCATCCCAATGAACTAAAAGTATTGTTTCAGGCAGTATCCGAGGTCGGAGATCCCGACATCCAGTCGGTTCTGCAGCAAACCTACAGAAGTTATGTGACGTATCTGGAGGGGATTATTCATGAAGGCCAGCAACAGGGTGAGATTCTACAAACCATCGATGCAAGAATCACGGCTTGGGAGATGGTAGGAAACGGAGCGACAAACAGCTTGTTCTTTATCCTTGGACTTGATGAATGGACCTTGGAGGATCAGGAAAACCGATTAAAAAACCTGCTTCGTCAAATTACTAAACAACCCCGCCATGGATGATTACCAGCTTTGTGTTCATCCGGTGAGCATATTTGAAAGGGATTATATTTGAAAGGAGATTATATATGACTTTACCAAACCGGAATAACCCGTACTCATTTGATGCTTTTTTAGAGAAACGGGAAACATTTGATTTCTACCGCGACGATCACTTTCTCCGGAAAGTCATCAAAAAGTATGCGGGGGACGAGTGGGAAAGCCTGCATGAGCAGCTCCTGGCATTCTCACCAAAAGTGTCTTTCCGTTGGAGGAAGCTTACAGAACGGATTGCACGACCGGATGTCCATCCCGCCATGCTCCATTATGATGCTCACAATCACCGCATTGATCGCATTGTCAGACCTTACGATATTCATGTGTTAGAAAAGGAAATTTTTTCGGAAGGACTGTTTTCGAACCGGGTTACAGCATGGGAAAGTTTTATCATGCTCGGCAGAAGACCCCCACTTCTAAAGTGGGGGATGAATGCCGTTTCCCCGCTGGTACAAAAAATTCTCTCAACCAAAACAAAACACTTGTTCTCTTTGTCAATAAATGGTATGATAGAGGCGATAAGATAAAATGAAAAGGTGGTGAAATAGATTGTACCGCGTAATCAAGACATCTTTTCGATCATCTAAAACGGACCTTGACCGGTTGTTCGCCTGTAATCGTGAATCCGCCAGGGTATGGAACGATTGCCTGAGTCACGCCAAAGAGCACCACAAACAAACAGGTAAGTGGATTGGCAAAAGGGAATTACAGGCTTTGACCAAAGGCCGGTATCACCTGCATAGTCAGAGTATCCAATCAATACAAGAACGCTACCTGGAAGCAAGGAAAAATGCCTGGAAGGCGAAGCAGGCGGGGTATGAGCATATCCGTTACCCGTATAAGACGAAACGCCATTACCCGACGCGATGGAAGAAAGACGGCTTTGCCATCCATAATAATGGAAAAATTGAACTCTCCATGGGGATACATCAGGGAAAACGGGAAAAGCCGGTCATTGTGCATGCCTCTCATTTTCCGCAGGGGAAAATTAAAGAGATTGAGCTTATCTGGGACGGTCAGCTGATGTTGGCAATCAGCTATGAAGATGGGATAAGCCTTACGGCAAATTCTCATACGGGCATAGCTGCCATCGACATGGGCGAGATCCACGGCATTGCTGCAGTTGCAGACACCGGACAAGCTCTGATCGTCACCTCAAGGAAGTTGCGGAGCATTAAACGCCTGCGGAACAAGAAACATGCCAAGCTGCGCAAGAAGCAATCCCGCTGCAAAAAGGGCAGCCGCCGGTGGAAAAAGTTACAGCGGGCGATAAATCAGATTAGCGCCAAGACGGACAGGCAGCAACAGGATATTCTCCATAAAATGAGCCGTAAATTTGCAGCCTGGGCAGATGAGCAGCAGGTGAAAACTGTGGTTGTCGGTGATGTAGAAGGTGTGCAGCGGAATACCTCTAACAGGAAGAAAGACAATCCGAAGAAGAAGCGGCGCACACGCCGGCAGAACCAACGCATGAGCCAGTGGCCCTTTGGCCTGCTGATCATGCTACTTTCGTACAAATTAGCTGCCATGAAAGGAATAGAATTGACCAAAACAGACGAGAGCTATACCACGCAGACATGCCCTGTCTGTGGCCGGAAGAAAAAAGTAGCCGGTAGAACATACAAGTGCTATTGTGGATACTCAATGCACCGGGACATTCATGGAGCAAGGAATATCCTGGCCAAACACAAGTATGGAGAAATCCGTG
>JAJZTU010000142.1 GCA_021848765.1 Bacillota bacterium | reverse complement strand
AGATATCTCTTCCAGTACAGCAATAAGCATCTCCCGGTTGAACCGGGTTAGCATCTTGCACGCCTGATCCCAGTCACCGTCCGGGCTGTTCTGAATAGCCAAAAGAGTCCGGGCTAACTCCGGTGCGACCAGGCGGCCGACTATAGAGGCGGACTTCGTTGTTAAGCTGACCAAGTTCTCCGGCCCTGAAACCTCTAATACTCCTCCTTTAACAAGGGTAAGCAGTATTTCTTCAACCTTTTTGGGGGCATAACCTTTCAGAGCCAAACCCTGGGACATTCCCAAAAACTCCGGTTTCACCTGAAGTTTGGGACCGGCCTCTCCGGCAACTATGGGACCGGCGGCCCTTCCGCCGAATTTGGTGCTGGCCTTTCCACCGGTCAGCAGTTTTGCCAGTTCCCTGACTCCCAACTGTCCCTCTACCCGGGAACAATTCACCAAAAGGTCCAGTAGAGTCAGGTGGTCCAGCTTTAACCCCAAATCCTCCACGATTTGCCGGGCCTCCAGCTTTTGCAGGTAAAACTGGTCAGCGCTAAATCGCTGCCGGAAGTCGGCAATAAAGCGGCATAGCTCACTTTCAGCTTCCCAATGAGGGTATCCGCCAGGACTAGCTCCGCCAATCCGGGCAATATCCATGTATTTCTTCCTGAGCAGTTGAATGTAATCCTCGGAATAACCTGTCCTGCCGGCAATAACCGGGTTAATCATCCCGAGGCTGAACAGGCGAAAGACCTTTTCCCATGGACTCCAGGGGTGCAAATCCGGTTGAACCTGCAATTCCTCAGGCAGGTTAGCTCTAACAGCTTTAAGGACATCCCTGGCAAGTTGGCCGGCATAGGCCTGAGGGTAGCCGAACTGGCTGGAGAATTTGTCGGCGAAAATAGCGATAAAGGTAGGGTTTTCCACCAAAGTGAGATTGGCCTGCAAGCAGTAAAGAATATCCGGGATGACCTTTTCCTGAAAATGTTGTACAGCCAGGGAACTGCGCGGGCCACCCCAGTCTTCCAGCAGAACATCCGCTATGACCGGGGAAAGTTTTTTCCCTACGCCGTCGGGAAAAAGCCTGGAAGCATAACCTTCTTGTCCGCCGGGTACAATCATTGTTCTCCCTCCTGTCAGGGGGACACCAAGCCCAAACTTTCTTTCCCACAGGCCAAGCCATTTATACCTTGCTGTTTCAAACGGGCCTGGGCAGCTTCCCTGCCCAGTTCCAGCGCCTTTTGGTTAAGGTCCGCAGTATCTTTGGGCACCCGGGACAAGGCAGCTTTGAGCAGATGTTCCCAGGTGACCGCCTGGGTTAGGCCAACCAGGGCTCCCAACGCCACCATGTTGGCGCTCATTTCTTTGCCCAGTTTTTCCCTGGCCAGAGTGGTAATGGGGATAGCATAAACGGGGCCGGTTACCTGGCCTACCTCCTGGACCAGAGTTGAATCAATAATCAGGGGATAGCCTTTGCGCAAGCTGTCTCCGTACCTGTTATAGGCTTCCTGGGTCATGGCCAGGAGCACATCCGGTTCAGCCACCTTGGGATAGTCTATCTCCCCGGCGCTGATAATAACCTCGGCCTTGCTGGCCCCACCCCTCGCTTCCGGACCATAGGACTGGGTCTGGACAACATTTCTGCCATCCAGTACTGCAGCTTCGGCCAGAATGATTCCGGCCAAAATGATTCCCTGCCCCCCTGAACCGCTTAAACGGATTTCACACCTGGGGTTGCTCATACGCCCTCAGCCTCCTCTTTGAGTCTTTGGGTTAATTTAGTATATTCACTGACATACTCAGGGGCATGCCCCCGGTATAGTTCCCCGGTAATTATTTTCCCTTCCAGTTCCTCAGGGGCCATGGAGCGGGCTTTTATAACCGGTACTGCCATCTCTCTCTGCCATTCCAGCATTGCTGCCGGAGTATTGAACCGGTTGCGCCTGCCATAAGAAACCGGGCACTGGGAAATTACCTCAGTGACCGAAAAGCCCTTGTTCTTGGCCCCATTAATAATTAGTTCGGTGGTGAGCCTGGTATGGTAGGCCGTAGACCTGGCCACATAGGTTGCGCCCGCGGCTTCCACCAGTTTGGCCAGGTCAAATGGCCGCTCAATTGTCCCGTAGGGGGCGGTGGTGGCTTTTTGGACCTTGGGAGTGAGGGGGGAGTACTGCCCCCCGGTCATCCCATAAATATTATTATTGAAAATTACTACATTAAGGTCAATATTGCGCCGGGCAGCGTGAATCAGGTGGTTTCCCCCAATGGCTGAGGAATCGCCATCCCCGGTAATCACGAAAATGTTTAGCTCCGGTTTAGCCAGCTTTATGCCTGTGGCAAAAGCCAGGGCACGCCCGTGGGTAGTGTGCAGGGTATTGAAGTCCAAATAGGCGGAAGCCCTGGAGGAACAACCTATCCCGGAAACTACTACTGTCTTGTCCTGGTCGTATTTTAGCTCCTTGATGGCCTTAACCAGGCAGGCCAGGACTATGCCGTTGCCACAACCGGGGCACCAGATATGGGGCAACCTGTCCAGCCGGTAAAATTCTTCGATGTCCGCAAGCATCTAAAGCACCCCCTTGACCTGGGCTATAATTTCCCGGGGAGTGAGCAGTTCTCCGTCTATCCTGCCAACAAAGTGTACCCCTGTTTTACCCTGGCTGGCCCGTTCTACCTCCAGTTTTAACTGTCCCAAATTCAGCTCCGCAACCACCAGTCCCCTGGCCCTGGAAGCACGTTTGGCAATCTCCGCCGCCGGAAAAGGCCACAAGGTAACGGGTCTGAACAAGCCTACGTTCAGTCCTTCCCGGCGCAGTTTTTTAACCGCCTCCCGGGCAGACCTGGCTACACAACCATAGGCGACCACTACCACCTCGGCATCCTCCAGGTATAACCCCTCCCAGCGAATGATATCCGCTGCATTCTGCTCAATTTTTCCGGTAAGTCTGGTCACCAGGCCGGCAATTTCCGGTCCCTTGTTGGTGGGAAAGCCCATTTTATCATGGATGAGGCCGGTAACATGGTAGCGGTAACCCTCACCGAAATTAGCCATTGGCGGCACCCCATCGGCATCCGGCTGGTAAGGTACAAACTTCTCCGGAGGAGTCCGGGGTTTTTTGCGGTCTATTACCTTGATTTCTCCGGGACTGGGAAGTTCCACCTTTTCCCGCATGTGGGCAATTACTTCATCCATCAGTAAAATTACCGGGACCCGGTACTTTTCGGAAAGATTAACCGCAGTTACTGTCAGTTCAAAGGTTTCCCGCACACAGGAAGGACAAAGGGCAATTACCGGGTGGTCGCCATGGGTCCCCCAGCGGGCTTGCAGCACATCCCCTTGCCCTGCCGCAGTAGGGACTCCGGTACTCGGTCCCGTCCTCTGGACATTGACTACCACACAAGGTACCTCAGCCATGGCGGCAAAACCGATATTCTCCTGTTTCAGGGAAAAACCCGGGCCGCTGGTAGCAGTTATGGCCTTCACCCCGGCCAGGGAGGCTCCGATAACAGCCGCCATACTGGCTATCTCGTCCTCCATCTGGATGAACTTGCCCCCCAGGAGTGGTAACCGTTCAGCCAGGATTTCCGCAATCTCCGTAGACGGTGTGATAGGATACCCTGCAAAAAAACGCACCCCGGCGGCAAGCGCCCCCTCGGCACAGGCCTCATTGCCCTGCATTAACCTGGGCTTGGTTGGTCCTGACATTTATTCCACCTCCACCGTTATGGCATAGTCGGGACAATGCTCAGCACACATTTTGCAGCCCACGCATTTTTCCGGGCAAGCCACCACAGCCTTGCCCTGGGCATTCATAACCAGCACTTTTTTGGGGCATAGGGCAACACAGATTCCACAGCCCTTGCACCAGCTATCCTTAATGGCCACTTCAGGTTTCCCGATATTAGCCGGATCCTTGGGCATGCTTTTCACCTCTGTACATAAATATGGCTATTACTTTGCCTGGACCTGTCGCCCTGTTCAGACACAAATATTGCTTTGCTTCTAAGATCATGTTACTCTGCATCGGTTCGCCGGGTCAAGCCGGAAATGAAAAAAGCCACCCTTTACATAGAGTGGCGGCTTTACGCAAAATTAACCTTTTGAAGCGATAACCATCATGCGTTTGTAATCGGCCGGGTTTACGGTTTTAATATGCACCCGGTGACCGCACCTGGCACAGATAGGACGCACTCTGTTAAAAATAGGGTCCCTTTTCATAACTAATTTACTCTTATCTGTGTGTTCATAACCACAACGACATACAATACCCATTTTTCTCTCCTCCTGGTATTACCGGATTAAAATGACCGGTGACCCATCTTTAAGCCAGATTTTTTATTTTCGTTCAATCTTTCACAACCCAAATGATTCGACACCTTTATTTTAACGGGCAAAGCAGGTCAAATTCCATCCTCATATAGGGTGGTTTTTCTACTATTATCGACCTCAGCTTTTAGAAATACCCGACTAGGCTGTAACCAAAAACCACTAGTCCAATTAGACCAGTGGTTAAACGCTGTCGTTACACTCTTATAATTTCAAGTTCTCATGAACGGAAGGATAAAGATAATTTAGAAAAAAATACGCAAATAAGACTACAATAAAGCTGATAACAGACAACCAGGCCGATTTCTCTCCCCGCCAACCTTTAATCCTTCTTAAATGCAGGTGAATAGCATAAACCAGCCAGGAAATCAGGGCCCAGGTTTCAATAGGGTCCCAGCCCCAAAACCTCCCCCAGGCCTTATAGGCCCACACCGCTCCGGAAGCAATCATCACACCTAAGTTAAGAAAACCGATCCCGGCCAGGTGGTAATGCCAATACTCTAAACGCTTATTTTCCGTTTGGCGCAGACAGATGGCTGCGGCAACCGCCGATAATAAACAGGCTCCATAAGCCAATTTCGCAAATATCACGTGGATGATTAGCCAATAAGTAGCATAGGTCGCAGGCAAGTCCTTTTGTTGCGGTGTTTGCAAGACAGCATAACCAATTACTACCATAGCCATTGGATAGAGGAAGAGTCCGCCTTTTTTCAGTTCTGGTAGTTTCAGGCTAAAAAGCCCGTAAAGTACGATTCCTACCCAAGTGTCAGATACCAAAACTTCATAGATGTTTTGATAGGGGCCATGGCCTATCTCATACCAGCGTACGGCCAAGGCCAATGTATGCAGGACAAAACCGCCCATACCAAGCCAATTGGCTGCAGTAACCCATTTAGTTCCCTTTGTCCGCCAATGGACATTCCAGGCAAAAAAGGCCGCCCCATAAAGGGTAACAGTAATCCAGAGCAGAATTACCTGATATTTAAACATCTCTTTCCCTCTTCCATAATAGCGGTAGGTAGTACCATGTGCATCCGCCAATGATTAGTATTGAGCCAATCCAAACCAAAGGCAAACCAGGTTGAATAGTGACTGTGAATACCATCCAATATGAGGTGTCTTGCCAGAATACCCTTTGGCCTCCCACCATAAAGGACTCCCCGGGTAACAGAGTGTAGGTTTGCTCGTCCCTGGGCCCCCGTACCTTAAGCAGCAGTTTGCCTTGGCGGCCGTCCTGACCCCCTGGGAAAAATTCCCCTTGGAAATTATAACCCGGTTTAGTCATTTGGTCCCGGTAGGTCTCCCGGTCCCCGTGCCTTTGGGTCTGAATTCCCCACTGGACCAATTCATCACCCCAATCTAAAACAGGCGCAAACCCGCGTTCATTAACCCAGAGCCTGGCGCCAGCCAATTTCAGGGGTTGGACAAGACTAACCGTCCTTTGCCCCCGTTGCCCTTGACTATTCCGGTACTCAAGTGTCCCGGACCTGAGATAGGTTTTACCGGCCTTCATTTCAATTCGAACATTCAAAAGCTTGACACTGTAACCCGAATCCCACTGTTTAAGCAAGGGACCGCCACGCCAGTTCCTAAGCACACCTGATACCAGGGGCTTTTCCTGCTCAACTCCCAAGTGGAGAAATCCTTGTCCTCCCCACAGGTAATTGAAACCCACACCCATAAGTATAGCCACTAAGCCTAGGTGAAGGACAAGCAGGCCCAGCCGGGGTCCTTTGGGCCGGGCCATAACTTGTTTCAGGGTACAGGCTGACAGGTTGCAGAAAAAGAGAAGTCCCAGACCTATAAAAGCCGGGGAATCCAGCAGTTTGGCTTGAGGCCATAACATGGCTATTGTCAGATAAATTGCAGTAATGATAACCAATGCATTGGCCAAAGTTTTGCTGGCAAAAAGGTGCATAGTACTTCTCCTTATTTTGTCTCCACTTGATGATGAACCGCTTGGGAAGACCTGCAAACTAACTACCATGTCGATAGCACTGCGAAAAGCTATTAGTAGTACAATTCCCCGTGTTATAACTGCCGCTATTTTCAACATAGGTTTTAAGCCTGGAAATACTGGTTTCATAAGGCGGCGCTTCCAGATTTACGTTAATTATCAAATGTTTGTTGCTATCTAAGCCATGCACTACTCCGGAATGACACCACTGGCATTTTATCGAACCTAGCCTTCTAGTATGGTAATCATGAAGATTTCCCCTACTGCCATTGTAAAAGCCGGTATTGTTATTGGTCCTGTAGGCTCCGTTGCCAACTGCGTAGGCGCCGTAAACGTGGCAGTTAAAACACAAATGAGTAGAATTGCCTGACCCAGTAGTGGTGTCATATAATCCTTTAAGAATCTTAGGGTTGTTTGACCCGTGTGGTCCGCGGGGACTACCTCCGCCCTCCCGGCCGTGGCAATCTGAACACCATAAGCGGCTGGTAGCTGAATAGCCGGCCACAAAAATACCTTTGGCATTGGGACTGTCTGCCTCCACTGAATGGAAGGCTTTATTGGCCGGGTTAAACTCCTTGGCGATATCCCTGGTGGGAGCAGTACCCGCTGTCGCACTGTAACTGGAGTGACACTTGTAACACAGCTCATATTGGTTATCGATAGCGCTCTTGAACACATATAGCCCGGATGTTGGGGCCAGAGATGTCCAGGCTGGCCTGGCGCCTACACTTACCCCACTTGTGTTCTTCAGGATATTGGACCGTGCAGGGGGAGTGGTTGTAGTATCCGGCGCCGCCGAATGGGGGTCATGGCAGTCCACACACTCAGCATGACGGTTAGCCACAGCCAAATCATTATAATTTTCCGTATCGGTATGCTTGCCGCTAACAGTCAAACTGGGATGTTGATAGGTTTTTGTCATCTCAGTTTTTATATTGAGAGCTGCCGGGTAGCCGGCGTTACCGGCATGACAATATAAACAGATACCGTTGACAGTTGTGGTATCCTCTGCACGAGCCTGCAGCCGTGCGTAGTCGGATCCATGCTGCTCATGGCAGAGGTCACAATCCACCCGGTTTGCCCCGGTAAAGTGTCCGGAACCTGTAAACGGACTCTTGTTCCAGCCCGTGTTATTAGACGTAAAGAGAACCGCCGGATTGTTAGGGAACTGCACAGTGTACGGGACTTGAACAGTTGTACTCATATTTTTTACCGGGGGACCCCCGTCATGGCACTTGAGGCAGAATTCCGAGAGCGTTCCCAAAGTATTACGGGGACCTGCTGCCTTGGTAAAGAACTTATAAGTATCATCAGGATCGGAAATATCGGAGACGTTCAAACCCGTGGTATGTCGCACAGGTCCCACTGTATGCGGTCCATGACAACTCCGGCATTCTACTTTGGAGCCATCTCCCTGGTCTGCATCAAAAATATTGTGCCTCGAACCGGTACGGTTGAACTCAGCGATAATGTTCCGGCTGCTTAAAGAGTTCGCAGTATTATTATGACACCGTGAACACAAAGTATCCTCGGTTCCCTGATCCTCTCTGATCAGGCGGTTGTTAGAACTGGCATGCTTGTCATGGCACATGACACAAGTTACCTTAGAGCCGGAACTTGGCTGCAGTGCAGGTTTTGAGGAGTCAAAATGAGCTGCATTGGCATTGGTATGGTCACCCAAGGTGTTTTGCCAGTACACCGGACTCCAGTTGCGGTCACTGCTGCCGTGGCAGGCTAAGCAAAACTCCGGCCCCTGGTTGACATACCCGGTCCCGTTAAATGCCTTCAGCAATTTAGGATAGTAAGTGCCGGTAGCAATATTATGATTACCGTGCGGGTTGTGGCAATCGGAACAGCGAATCAGCTGCCCTTTGGCTCCCTCCGTATCTTTCACAGGGTGGTAAGTAATATTGCCGCTATCCGCAGCGAATACACTGGCGATATTATTGGTGGCAGCAGTACCGTCATGACAGGTGAAACACATCCCTGTTTGAGTACTCTCCTTAATCAGTCCACGTGAACTACCATTATGCAAGGTATGGCATAGCCGGCACTTGCTGGT
>JAJZTU010000141.1 GCA_021848765.1 Bacillota bacterium | reverse complement strand
CAGGCATTGCGCCTGGGCCTAAGTTAGTTCGTCCGGCATGTTCACTGAGCCGATGGGTTGAAAGAAACCCTGTCACCTAACCAGCGGGAAGACAACCCGTAGGCAAGGGCGCCACTGGCCAACGGTGGGGTCTGAAGGAAGCCGAAGGGGGAATCCGGAACATAGCGCAAGCAAACCGAGGTTGGCTCTCCAGGTGGGTAACCCTGCTAAATATGGGAAAGCCCGAAAGCTGGATAACCTGGGGAGTTAAGACGGATGGGTTCGGATTCAGGCAAGTGGACTTAACCGGAGAAGCCCGGCATCATCCCTCGCGGAAGGGTAGGCCCAAACAAGCGGAAACGCAAGGGCGGGACGAAGTGGTGTGGGGTGGCAGATGAGTCCGTAGTAGTGATAAACTCCCGGCCTATGAAAGCTGGTAACAGACTGGAGGGGAAAACCTGGAGGACACTGCACCTGGTTGCGGTGGGACACAGCCAGCCAAAAGCGGCTCTGTTATGCGAAGGGACGAAGGTAAATCAAAGTATGCAACTAAGGAACCGAGCGATGGGAAGAGAAGAAAACTGCGGCTGGAAAGCCA
Organism: Bacillota bacterium; assembly: GCA_021848765.1. GTDB lineage: Bacteria > Bacillota > Carboxydocellales > JAJZTU01 > JAJZTU01. The sequence goes on along the minus strand of JAJZTU010000141.1, from coordinate 7,763 downwards.
AAGGGAACGACCCGACCGGGGGTGACGAGCCTGCTGGTAGGTACGTCTGCTCAGCCAGAGTACGGTAACTGGAAGGGTAAGATTGCCAATGAGCTAGAGACGCCTGGAAAGTAACCGGAAGAAACTGGTGCGAAGTCGCAGAGAACCACGGAAGCATAGCGAAATGAGGTGAAGTGATGAAGAAATGGTACAGTTTAATAGACAAGATTTACCGCATGGAAAACCTTGAGAAAGCATACAAAGCCGTAAAAGCCAACAAAGGAGCCCCCGGAGTAGACGGGGTGACCGTGGAAGCGTACGGACTAAACTTGCAGGAAGAACTGAACAAACTTCATCACCAACTGAAAACCGGCAGTTATGAACCAGACCCGGTACTCCGGGTAGAAATTCCAAAAGCGGACGGCAGTAAACGACCGCTTGGGATACCCACAGTCAGAGACCGTGTAGCCCAACAAGCCCTACTCAACATCATGCAACCAATCTTTGAGCCAGATTTCCACCCATCAAGCTATGGATACAGACCTGGCCGTTCCTGCCATCAAGCGGTGGCCAAGGCGGAGATGTTCATAAACAAATATGGTTTAAGCCATGTAGTTGATATGGATCTATCTAAATGCTTTGACCGCTTGGATCACACGTTAATCCTAGAGGGAGTTAACCGGAAAATTAGCGATGGCAGCGTCCTAAAGCTAATTAAGAAGTTTCTAACTGCAGGAGTAATGAAAGACGGAATCTGGGAGGAAACAGACCTTGGAAGTCCTCAAGGCGGGGTCATCTCCCCACTTTTGACCAATATTTACCTGGACAGATTTGACCAGGAAATGAGGAGCCGGGGCATACGTATCGTCCGCTATGCGGATGATATTCTGCTATTCGCCCGCACATTCCAAGAAGCTAAGCAATACCAACAAATAGCAACAGAGTTTCTGGAAAAAGACCTCAAACTAGTGGTCAATAAAGAAAAGACACACCTGACGGACAACCAAAAGGGAGTAGCCTACCTTGGCTTTGTAATTTACTCCAAGCAGGTAAGTATTAGTCCCAAGAAGCTGAAGGGATTCAAAGAAACCATACGGGAAATGACCCCCAGAAATCATGGGATGAACGTCGAGGAAATGGTTAGGCGGCTGAACCCTATTTTGCGTGGATGGGCCAACTACTTCAGGGTGGCAAACTGTCGGAGTGTATTTAGAAGCCTGATGGGATGGATAAGACGTAGACTCAGAATGAAGAAAATGAAAGAATGGAAAAGTTGGCAGGCACTGCATAAAAATCTCCGGAGACGGGGTTACAAGGGCACATTTGAGAAAATATCCATGACGACATGGAGAAACTCGGCAAGTCCCTTACTGAGCATGGCTCTGCCTAACAGCTGGTTTGATGGAATTGGGCTAATAAACTTGGAAAAATACACTGTCGGCATTTTGCATCATTATCAAAAGTAATGACTGAGATTTACCAGGAGCCGTATACGAGGCCCGTACGTACGGTTCTGTGAGAGGAAAAACGCCACACTAGCTATGTGGCGTTTACCTACTCGATTTTTACGATGGGAAAATGGCCAGGCCCTGGATAAGCAAGGTAATCCCCGGGTTAAGCTAAGCTTACCCGGGACTTTAAGGGCGTATCAGGTATTTTGAAAAGGAGAGAACACCTTTGCGCAAAACGAATGCGGGATTGTTAGCAGTGCTTGCTATCGTTGCTATATACCTGGTTTTTGGCGGAGTAGGGAGTAAAGTAAGCCGGAAGCCGGAACTCGGGGACCTGGGACAGGAAAGCAGGCTCCGGCCAATACCGGAAAATCCGGCCCCACAGGTGCCCGGTCCTGACCTGCCGGCACCGCTCCTTCCCGGTGACAGTGCATTATCCGGTGAGGGGAGGAAAGGGCAGTATCCGGCATCCCCTGCTGATCCTCACCAGTATACTGCAGGTTGGGAGCGGGAACTGGCTACCGTTGAAGGAGTGAATAAGCCGGTGGTGGTAATCTGGGGGAATAGCATATTTGTGGGATACAAACCGGGGAACGCGGCTAAGCAAAAAGTGCAAGCAGGAGTGGAGAGAAGGGTTAGGGCCCTGGAGCCCCAGTTCAGGGAAATCATCGTTACCGGTAGGACCCGGGATCTGGAGGTTTTACAAAGCATAGCAGCGGAAATTAAACGGGGTAGTTCCGCCGGGTTACATGCCAGAGAACTGGAAAGCATTCGCCAAAGGGCGGCTAAATAGTTATCAGCAGTAAAATTACAAATTGGTGAGGTTTCTTTCCAGGAGGGATTCGTCCACCGACAAAGCCTTATCCAATTCTGCCAGCATGGCGTTTTTGTCTTTGGGTAGTTTCCCGTTAATGTTGCAGTAGTTGGAGATATGATCACTCAAGAGGAGGCCTGTTCCCTGCAGATTTTCTACCAGGAGCCGTACTTCCCGCAGGGCTTCATGAGGGGAAGGCAACTCAAACTCACCCCGGACCAGTTCATCGTACAGAGGAGTTCTGCGGACAGGATAATAAGTGCGTAAGCGGATAAAATGAGGATCGATGGCGCTTAAAACCCGGGCGCTTCCCAGGGCGTGTTCCTGCCAACGCCTGCGGCCACCGATTCCGACCAGGATATATTCACTGATTTCCAGTCCGGCTTGCTTTGCTTTTAGCCCGGCTTCAATAATGGTCTGGGCGTTGGCCCCTTTACAGATACGTTCCAAGGTAAGGTCATCCCCGCTTTCCATGCCGGAGTGAATTCTGGTCAGACCGGCCTCCCGGAGGGCTTGAAGTTCCTCTGGTGTTTTGCGGAGAATGAATTTTGCGGAACCATAGACAGTGATTCGCTCAAGATTAGGAAAGAGTTGGCGGGAATATTGGAGGATTTCCACCAGATCTTTGGTTTTCAGACAGATGGTATTGCCGTCAGGAAAGAACAGGGTTTTGATGTTGGGTCCATAGTAATCCAGGGCCATTTTAAGGTCTGCTTTAACTTCTTCGGTGGGCCTGATCCGAAATTTTGTTTTTTTGTACATACCGCAAAAGGTGCATTTATTATGGGGGCAGCCCAAGGTGGCCTGGATCAACAGGCTGCCGGCTTCGCTAGGGGGACGGTAGACTGTGCCTTCATACCGCATAAGGGGTTCACGTCCTTTACTAAAATAGTTTAGTTTAATTTTATACCGGAAGGGATGAAGAATGCAAAGGCCATGTGCATATAGACAAATCTTAAGGGCGACCAATTGTTAAAGAGTAGATTCGGAAATTATTAAGGCCGTAGCACAGTGCTACGGCCTTTTAACGTCCTTTACTCTACGATACCACTTTTTTCGGGGTCTTAATGCCCATGGCGGCATCCTGCGCATTTTGGATGCCAGCCAAGAGTTGCTTCCGGCAGTTCTCGCACACACACCAGCAGCGTTTAGGACTGGTACCGTCCATTGCAGAAGAGCAGAGCAATTCGGCAGTTGACTTGGAACCACAGATCTCACAGGCAGCACATAGTACCATCGTCAGACCCCCCTAACTATATGATGTTGTTATATATTATACAGCACTTAGCCAAAAATTGCAAGAAAATTCCGAAAAATAGATTGTGAGCACAAGGGCGGAGGGAGGGGATAGTTGTTTTTGGTATTAAAATACAGCTGTTCTTTCTGCTTGTTCCTATGTTAAAATAAACTTGCAATTTAAAGTTGCAAACCGGGGAGGAGACAGAAAATGAACATCAACATCGATCCCAAAAAAGTAGATTTTAAGAGAGAGAATAAGTGGTTGGTCCGCATAGGTGTATCCAGAGCCCATGTGCACTTGACAGAGGCCCATGTTCAGGCCTTGTTCGGAGAGGGGCACCAGCTGACAGTGCTGCGGGAGTTAGGACAGGCCGGGCAGTTTGCCGCAAAAGAGACGGTTAATGTGGTAGGGCCTAAGGGTGTATTGCAGCAGGTACGGATAATCGGTCCGGCCCGGAAGGAGACCCAGGTGGAATTAAGCCGTACTGATACTTTTACCGTGGGGATTGATTGCCCCATTAAAGATTCCGGTGATGTAGCCGACACTCCCGGAGCTGTGCTCATCGGTCCAAAGGGCGTGGTGGTATTGGAACACGGTTGTATCATTGCCCGTTCTCACATTCACATGTTGGCCGGTGATGCAGACCGTTTGGAGCTTAAAGACCGCGATAAGGTCAGTATCCTGATTAAGGGAGAAAAAACTGTCTGCTACCACGATGTACTGGTTAGAACTACCGATCAAGGCTTAACCGAATTTCATATCGATACTGATGAAGCCAATGCCGCTTTTGTAGACACCGGTGATGTAGCAATGATTAAACACAAGGAAATGATTATCAGGGATAATTTCGGAAATATCGTGGAAGTAAATACCGATAATATCAAGTTTGTCCGGGGTAAGACACCCGGTGACTACTACACCCAGGAAGGGATCCGGCTTTTGCGGCAAGTCTTTGAATACCCGGCGGCAGTACAGCAGGATATTGTAAAGAAGATGCTGGAGCCCGAAACTATTGAGCCCAACAGCTTCTATCTGCTAACTGCTTTGGAAGGGGATAAAGTCATCGGGATTGCTTGTTTTTATTATTTGCCGGATGTGAAAATGGGCTATATCGAGCATCTGGGGATTACGCCGGAATTCCAGAACCGGGGTATCGGCAGCTTTTTCTACAATAAGGCGCTTTCATTCCTGGAAAAAGAGCACCCCGAAATTGAGGGGGTATTACTTGAGGTTCGCCAGAACAAGCAAGACCTGGATAACAGGAAGGAGTTCTTCTTAAACCTGGGCTGTATCCCCATTGATACAACCTTCTATTCTTCGGATAAAATTAAAGTGGGTCAAAAGTTGTTATTGATGTTTGACCCAATTATACCTGAGGCCCGGGTGAACACAGTTACTCTGGAACGAGCATTTCAAAGTTTAAAGAAAGTACTACTATAAAGCGAAAACATGACAAAAGCAGAGTGAATAGCTCTGCTTTTACTATGTTTTGCTTTCAAATTTTTTTATTTGGCGGAAGGATTTTCCGGAATTCCTGAAGAATAATAATCTTTTAGATGGAATAAAATGGTAATTAATATTTAACTAGGGAGGTATTCACTATGGCTGAAGAAACTAAAATTCCTCAAAATGAAGGGAAAGTAACTCCCTTTTCAATTGAAAACGCGAGTGAGATTTGCTGTACTGAGGATGCTACCAAAAACAAACAGGTTTTTATTGCGATTAAAGAAAACATTGAAACAGGGGGTACCAAGAAGTACCGTGCTCATATTACAATTGATTCTGTAAAATTCTCCATGCCCGGAACTACTGATGGAACCACCAAAGACTTTACCTTGCACAGGGATACCGCTTCAGTTGCGATGAATGCCGGCGGCCAGAAGGTCGAAATCATCACAGGTGGGGCGAGGGTAGTCGGGATTAATTTTGCCAAAAAATAGCTGCTTGAATATATAAAAAGAAGACCGGGGTTCTGTAACCCCGGTCTTGCTTTTTGCTTTTTAGTACCTGGAATAGCTTCTGGAACTTCTTTGAGCGCTGTAGCAATCCCTGCAGTAAACAGGACGATCGCCACTGGGCTGAAAGGGTACCTGAGTTTCGGTACCACATTGAGCACATACAGCAGCATAAGTTTGGCGCTGCTGACCATAGCCACGTCCGCCACCGGATCTTTCGGCTTTTCTGGCAGCTCTGCACTGAGGACAACGTCCAGGCTCATTGGTAAAGCCCTTTTCAGCGTAGAATTCTTGCTCGCTAGCGGTGAAAACGAAGTTTTCGCCACAGTCTTTGCAGGTCAAAGTCTTGTCGTTAAACATTTACTAACCTCCTTTAGGTCTAGTTGGCTCATGTTGGAAATAGGGTTCACCATTAATCTTGCCAAAAAGACAAAGGAGAAATAGTAAGTGACCTCTATCAACATTTTAACCACCAAATATAGTATGGCAGAAAAAAACGGATTTGTCAAGGGAAGCTAATTCACCTCTGTTAGGCAATGTTATAGTGTGATGAAAATCACGGGATTCAGTGGGAAAAGGCCACGGTGATTTCAAAACAGTTAGGTTAGAATTAATTAAAACAGAATTGAAAAGACTAAAAACGGAAAAGGAGCGTGAACTTTATGACTAAAACCGGTCCCATAACCAGAGATTGGCTCATAGGTGATATCAGGGAACTAGGGCCTGAGGCAAACAAGGTAATGGATAAGGTTTTTGGCCCAGGCTGCTTTGGCTGTCCCAATTCCAAGACTAAGACCATCGAATTTGGAGCCACAGTGCATGGCAAAGACCCGGACGCTGTGCTCAAAGAACTAAATGAAGTCCTTGGAAGGGCGTAAACTTCAGATCTAACAAACCAATCAAGACACCCAAAGGAAACAAGGCGGAAAGCACTACGGCAGGTAAACATCCTGCCGTTTTTTTTATGCAGCTACCGGAAAAGAAGCATGAAATATTTAACAGGCATGAATTTTTTAAATTCTGTTGCAGAGAATAAAATCAGGGGCAAAATCAGGGTGTGAGGAGGCAGTAAAGTGAATAAATGGGGGGCGGCCACTTTTTTAGGCACAGTTTTTCTGGGTTTCGGTATTTTTTTGGTCGTATGCCTTGGATCCATCGACAAAGTATCTTCTGGGCCAATGAGTTCCAAGGAAAAATTAGGCAAGTGGGTTTGGCAAAAACATGGGTGTGTTGAATGTCATTGCCTTTTTGGCAACGGGGGTTATTTGGGTCCTGATTTGACCGTGATAACCCGAAAAATGCCCATTGAGCGTTTAAAACGGTTTTTTTCCGAACCTCCGGTAATGCGCCCGGCTAAGCGAAGGAAGCACCCGGAACTGGATGAGGCAAAAGCAGATGCAATGATAGCCTACCTGAAGTTTACTGCAAAAATAAACACTCAGGGTTGGCCTCCACAACCGGGTTATGTTCTTAAGAAAAACTCCGGGGAAACCAAAGGGGAATAAAAAATGTTAATGAAGATTTTGGGGATAATTCTCCCTGTTTTTCGGAAAAGAAAAAATAAAGCCCGTTCTCAGGCAGTAAAAAAGGATTTTGTCTCCCTGGAGGTCTCCTACCGGTTTTGCTTTCTGGCGGTTGTGCTTTTTTGCCTGCAGGGCTTAATCTCTAACTTAGGAGCTATAGATATGCTTTTCCCGGACCTCCCAACGCCGGTTTCTTTCCAGGCGGGGAGGTCTGTGCATTTGAACCTCAGTCTTTTTTGGACCATGATTGGAGCCATGGGGGCAGCCTTTTATTTCACAATCCAGGAGTGCTCGGTAGAATTATTCAGCCAACGCCTGGCTAAGCTGCAATTTTGGCTGCTGCTGGTAACTGTGTTAGGAATCCTGACCAGCCTGGCCTTTGGGATTACTGAGGGGCGGGAGTATCTGGAGGCCTTGTGGGTTTTTAAAATTGGGATAGCTTTGACCCTGTTGTTGTTTGTGTTTAATATCGGGGCAACCATGTTTAAAGGCCGGTGCTGGGCACAGGCAACCGTACTTACAAGGGTAATCGGTTCTTTCACCTTACTTATCCTGTTTATCCCCAATATTTTTCATTATAATCACCCAACTACTGATGACATGGTAAGGTTCTGGGTGGTACACATGTGGGAGGAGGTAAGCTTTGAGCTAATTGGAGGAGGATTAACCGGGGCATTATTAATATACCTGTTTAAAGCCCCCCCGGGCAAAGTAGCCAACATTCTCTATCTGGAACTTGCTTTGGCTGCTGTGAGTGGTATTTTTGCGACAGGTCATCACTATTATTGGATAGGCACAACT
>JAJZTU010000140.1 GCA_021848765.1 Bacillota bacterium | reverse complement strand
ATCAGCAAACCTGACAGCTCTTTCAATGTTGTAGCTGTTGGACATGAGGGTTTTAATCCGTCCGCCGAAAATATCATCCAGATAACGCAGGCGCTCAGCGGACTTATCGATAATGGTTACCTGAGCCCCCATACCAATGGCTATTTTGGCTGCGTTAGTACCCACCACACCGCCACCAATAATAACCGTATCAGCTGCAGGAACCCCGGGAACTCCACCTAGCAGAATCCCCTTTCCTCCTTTAGGTTTTTCTAAATACTGAGCGCCAACCTGAATGGCCATCCGTCCGGCTACTTCACTCATCGGAGTAAGCAACGGCAGAGCTCCGTTGTCCAATTGAATTGTTTCATAAGCGATACCAACCACTTTCTTGTCCAGCAGCGCTTTGGTTAACTCCGGCTCAGGAGCTAAATGCAGGTAAGTAAACAGGATTTGTCCTTCCTTAAAGAGGCCGTATTCCCGGGGAAGGGGTTCCTTTACTTTCATAATCATGTCAGCCCGGGCAAAAATCTCTTCTGCCAGGGAAACAATCTCGGCCCCGGCCTGGACATAATCCCCATTGCTGATTCCGCTGCCTGCTCCGGCTTGGTCCTGGATTAATACCCGGTGACCGGCCTTAAGAAAAGCCGCTACACCGGCAGGGGTAATCGCCACCCTGTTTTCATTATTTTTGATTTCTTTAGGTACTCCAATAATCACGATCCTTACCTCCCTAAATGTCAGAATGGTTTCCCAAGCACACCGGATTATCTAGCAAAACCGATACCAAGTTTCATGAATAGAATAAAAAAACCGCAAGGCGGCATGCTGCTTGAGGTTAATAACAACAACAATATATTAGCAAAAGAAATTGGCAAAAAATATTGCCACTCTGTTTAGAGTGGCAATCATCCCTTTGGGCCCACAACGCTTGGCATTTCCTAACAGCCCTTACTACGGGCCGCCACGGCAAGAAAAGTTTCCATGGCAATTTTTGTTGCCAGCTGGACAGAGTATCCCCTAAGGTTAATTCACGTTAATACACCAACACCTTTAATCTTAACCTCTACATCCACAACAATTTTTACATTTTCGATAAACCCTTCTTCAACCTTATCTTTCAATTCCTTCCGCCACTTTGCCAGGGCATACTTGGTAACATCGATACAGTCTACTTTAAATTCTTCCTGCATTCTTTGTGTAAACTTACGGCAATCCCTTTCGATTTCACGTTTGATCACTGTCTGAATTTCTTCCAGCGGCATTGTATTCTTGGTGTCGATAAAAAACTTTTGGGAACTGTGTTCAATCACATCACCCTGTAACTTAACCGTTATAAAGAAAGTAAAGTCATCGCCTTTACGGGTCACCCTTACTTTTCTGGAGCGTTTTACGAGTACTGAGCCTTCGTCTATTTTTTCGCCATTTTTCTCGACTATAAAAGGAATAGATCCCTCCCCCTCAAGCCCCCGGAGCATAACCAGCGAACGGGTATCCTTCAAGTCTATCTTGGCGATTAATTTATCCTTTTTAAAAATACCGGTACCGGAGATTTCAATACGGGAATTACTTTTCATCTTTAAGAGCGGGATAACAGGGTTCTTGCCCGCCGTGACTTCCTGTACTCCGTATAAGTGCAGGGTCGTGGTTGGCAGGAAGCTCTTCTTTTGAGCGGTCTTTAACAGTCCGAACAGATAAACTCCGGGATTTGGGTAATCCTTTAATTTAAGCTTGGAGAGAGCTTCGGTCCCTCCTTCCAGCACAGCCATATAAATGGTATTCTTTACCTTGGGGGCTCTGTATAAAATATCACTAGCGCCGTGCAGGCCTTTTCTTGCCAATTTCTCACCGTAAATCCCCACTTGGAGCATGCCTACGTTAAGGGTTTCCGGTGAATAATAGTTCCTTTTCTCCCGTGTTTGCCCGACGGTTTGACCATTTTCATACACAATTGTATATCTTCCCTCTGTCTTCGGGTATAACACCGGAAAAATGCCGGCAACTTTTACTTTTTCCTCATTTTTTTCAGATGGTTTTGCTAAATCATAGATACCGACAATGGGAAGGGACAGCTCATCCAGGTCCTGGTAATCCCAGCAGCCGGGGAGGACAAATAGCCCAATGCCAATGAGAAAAATGGCGCAAGCCCGTCTAAGCATACTGCTTCACCTTGCCTTTCTGCAGGAAAGCTGCCAGATGAAATAGCAGAGGATAGCCAATGGCAGCAATGAAAAAAGCATAACCTCCATAGGTGGCAAACTTGAATGTCTGGACAATATTATCAGGAATTAAGGCGACTACGTAAATGGATAACCCAACCAGAATAACCATATAGGAATAGTATTGCTCCATATCAAGTTTCAGCAGCCGGGTCAAGGAATAGGACGAAGCAAAACACATATTCATGACCGGCCTGGACACCAGTCCCATCCAGAAAGCTAAGAAGAAAACTTCCAAACGCTCAATCACCGGAACATCCACCACTTTAAATAGCACCACAGTTGGCCAGATTATATGTTGCAATATTTCTGCCCCAAATACCAGTAAAGCAATTACTGTAGCCATAAGATAAATCAGCATAGCAATTCCCAGGGCTGTAACCCCTGCCTTGAGGACCTCATTTTTTTTAGTCACCATTGGATAGATTATCAAGAGCACTTCCATTCCTTCATAGGCAAAAGCTGTGGGGAGCGCTCCCTTGACAATTGCCGTTAACCCTGCCCCCCCAACCGGCAGAAGGTTAGTGTAGTCAGCTACTTTTAACGGCGGTAAAAGCAGCAGCAAATCAAACAGGAGGATATAGAAAAGCAGTTCATTGAGCCTGCCAACTACCTTGGCGCCTTTTTGAGCAATGTAGATCACAGAAATTATACTTAACAAAGCAATTACACTGGTTGGAGTCTTGGGTAATGCAAACACGGCTGTAATTTCAGCGATAAGCCGGAGGACAATCGATTGAAAGAAAATCATATAAGCAATAAACCCTGCAGTTATAACAGAGCCTAAGAATTTGCCAAAAAGCAGTTGGGCGATTTCTACCATCGTTAAATTGGGAAAGAGCCGCCCCAATCGCTCAATAAGCAACAAAGAAATCAGCGGGGCACAGACACCTAAGATTACGGATATCCATCCATCCTGACCGGCATCGGCGCTGGCTACCCGGGGTAAGCTGAGGATCCCTGTGGCGACGGTGCTGCCGATTATAAAAAAGATGGACTGTTTACTTGTGATTTGAAAACGCGGGTTATCTTCCATTGTTTTTATCCTTTCTCCCTGTGCTTGCCTGCCGCTGCCTGTCCTGAACAGGAATGGATACGGGCCGGTTCTTCATCTTATAGATAAAAGTGCGGAAGAAAGAGTCTTTCAGATCCGCAAAACGGGTGGGAGCGAAAGGAGCGAAATAGGGGACCCCGACGCTCTCCAAAGAAGCAAGGTGAGCCAGTATAAGCAGCCAGCCAAGGGAAAAGCCGAAAACGCCGAAAGAAGCAGCGAAGACTAACAGGGGCAGCCGCAGGATTCTGGTTGCCAGGGCCATGCTTTGAACCGGTATGGCAAAGGTACAGATTGTCGTGACCGAGATAATGATCACGATGGCAGGGCTGGCTAAGTTGGCAGAAATTGCGGCTTGTCCGAGAATTATTCCCCCGACCACTCCGACTGTTTGGCCTACAGGAGTCGGAAGGCGCAGTCCGGTTTCAATAGTTATTTGAATAATCAGTTCCAGCAGGAGGGCCTCAACTGCCACCGGAAAAGGGACTGCCTTGCGGTTTTCCGCCAGTGAGACAATCAGATCAAAAGGAATCAGCTCCTGTTGAAAACTGAGCAGGGCCACATAGAGTGCAGGAAGAGAAATGGCCAGGAAGAAAGCAATATAGCGGATAGCCCTGAGAAAAGACCCTATGTATGTCCGGTCAAAATAATCTTCTGAGGCCTGCAAAAACTGGACAAACAGGCTGGGAAGGATTGCCGCGAAGGGGCTCCCGTCTGCAAGGAGGGCTATCTTACCCTCCAGCAGGTGGGCCATTACCTTGTCAGGGCGCTCTGTCTCCTCGATTTGGGGGAAAACCGAGTAAGGATTATCTTCAATCAGTTGCTCGATGTAGCCTGGTACCACATTCCCGTCAATGTCAATCCTAGCCACTCTCGCTTTCACTTCTGCAACGATTTGGGGATCGGCAATATCGTCAATGTAGAGGAATGCCACTTCGGTACGGGTCCGTTTCCCCAGCACCATTTTTTCTACTACCAGATTAGGATCCCTGAGTTTGCGACGGATAAGGGCAATATTGACGATTAAACTCTCAATAAAGGCCTCACGGGGACCCCGGAGAGTTTTTTCTGCAGTCGCTTCTTCAATGGCCCGGCTTTCCCCCCCACGGATATCGACGGCCAGCACCTCGGCAAGCCCGTCAAACATGAGGATGGTTAGGCCGTCAAAAATATTTTGTACCAGGGCGGGAAATGTGTCCACCTTTATTACCCGCCCCACGGTCAGGGATGTCTGATAAATGCGGTCGATCAGATGATTAGTCCCTTTTTTCTCCAGTTGTTCCCGGCTGGCATTCAGCATTAGCGGTTTAAGGACATCCCGGTTGAGAGCCGCAGTATCAATTATACCTTCCATGTAGATTGCAACCGCCTGGAGGTTTTCCGCCTCTGTTATTAAAAAGGGACGGGAAATAATATCACTATTTTTTTCAATATACGGCCTGAGCATTTGCATCTTTTTCGCCAAGTCGCGGGGCAGCTTAATTTCTCCAGAATAGTTATTCTGGTTTTTCTTCGAAGTAACAGCACGCCTTTTCCGAAACAACTTCTTCAATAGCTTCATCATCATCATCTTCGCTCTCTTATGTTTGTATGGTATATTTTTTCTCCCCTGGTATAGTTTTATCCGGACCCTAAGATGAAGCGCCCTTTATTTTATCCTACATAACAAAAAAACCTCAAGCCGGCATTCTGCTTGAGGTTCTCACAGGGTAAATCAATAGTGTAAGCATAAGCATTAAAATCCATATTTTTTAATTTTATTCATAATAGTCGTATGGGAAACCCCAAGGGCTTTGGCGGTCTGCCGGATGCTTCCGTATTTTCCAAGAGCTTGGGCCATAAACTGCCTTTCAAAGGCATTTACAGCCTCTTCCAGTGTACCGCTCCCGTCAGCCCAGATTTCCTTAAGCACCTTACCGGTACCTTCCAGGCTGGTTTCATTCTCTTCTGCTCCATCATAATTGCGGTCCAGAATTATTTGTTCAGGTTGAATTTCCGTACCCTGTACCAGAATCATCGCTCGCTCTAACACATTCTCCAGTTCCCTGATATTTCCCGGCCAATGGTAATTAATCAGTTTATCCATTGCTTCAACAGCAATATTGCTTATATTTTTATTCAAACGGCGGCTAAACTTCCCGATCAGGTATTCTGTTAAAGCAGGAATATCATCTTTACGCCGGCGTAAAGGAGGAATATAAATGGGTACTACATTGAGACGGTAGTAGAGATCTTCCCGGAAATCCCCATTCTTGATCATTTCCTCCAGGTTACGGTTAGTTGCAGCAATCACCCGGACGTTAACAGGGTTTTCCACCCTGTCACCAATCCGGCGTACCCGTCCTTCCTGTAAGACCCGGAGTAATTTGGCCTGCAGGTGGGGAGATAATTCTCCAATTTCGTCCAACAACAGTGTGCCGTTATTGGCAAATTCAAATAGCCCCACTTTGCCCCCCTTCTGTGCTCCGGTGAAAGCTCCCTCCACATAACCAAAAAGTTCGCTTTCCAGTAAATTGTCAGGCAAAGCAGCGCAATTAACCGGCACAAAAGGTTTACCCTGCCGGAAACTTCCCATGTGAATAGCCCGGGCGAACAGCTCTTTACCCGTGCCGCTTTCCCCGCGAATCAACACCGTAGAGTCTCCTTTTGCCACCATCCGGGCCAAATCTAAGGCTTTTTTCAACGGCGAACTTATCCCAAGAATTTCATCAAAGGTGGTCATGGCCGGCTTAGTCACAGAATAGACTAACTGTTTAACATCAGACATATCTTTGATACAGGCTACTGCTCCGACAATATTCCCCCGGTCATCTTTTAACGGCCTGCCCGTGCTGAGAAAGTTCAGCCGCCCTTTGGGGGTGTTGAGGCTGATTTCCTTGTAATTGTAGGGGTTGCCATCTTCGAGACAGCGCAAAATTGGCGTTTCAGCAGATAGCGCTTCGGCGAATTTTTTACCTAAGAGCTCCGCAGCAGAACATTGAAAAATTTTTTCTGCTACCGGATTGATGGTAGTTATGTTTCCCTCAGAATCCACTGCCAAGATTCCTTCACTCACCGCATCCAGTACCGCCTTAATTTTCTTTTCTCTTTCCTCCGAAGGCATCAGGGACACCTGACATAGCTCTAAAACCCCCGGAATTTTGGTTAACTCATTCATTAGTCCTGCCAATTCCCTTAAACCTATCTTCTCGATGTGTACATACAGGCTGCTTGTCTGGATTTCTATCAAAAGAATATTCAAACCCCAAGCAACCATAACCCTGGATACGTCAAATAGAAAACCTACCCTGTCTTCAAAGCTAATCCGTAGTCTCGGGCTTTCCAATGCGCTATCTCACCTCTCGTTCATTAGATTGTTGCTAAAGACTTCTCCGTTTTAGCATAAAATCCTACTTTTGCCCAATTTGTAAATTATGGCAGGGGAAGAGTTAAGGCAAGAGGCGGAGAGACTGAAGTTGTGGTAAGATAAGCAAAGGAGCAGGCCTAATTTAGCCTGCTCCACTACGTTGCTTACACTATTCAGCCTTGGCAATAACTTCTTTGCCTTTGTAGAATCCGCACTCAGGACAAACCTTATGCGGCTCCTTGGGTGCATGGCACTGAGGGCAGCCTCCGAACTTCGGAGCCTCGATTTTTTGCTGAGCCCTTCTATTTCTAATATTGGATTTAGATCTTCTGTGCTGTGGAACTCCCATGACTAAACACCTCCTTTGGCAAACCTTTAAGACTTTAAAAACTTTTCTAAAACCTGCAGCCGGGGATCGATGTTGACAGGCTGGCAGTCACATTCCCGGACATTGAGGTTTTGACCGCAAACGGGACATAAACCCCGGCAGTCCTGCCGGCACAACCCGCTCATGGGCAACTCCAGCAGCAGGTTTTCGCGAACTTGAGGGGCTAAATCAATGTTGTTTCCTTCGAAGATTACCAGCTTTTCTTCATCTGTCCCGGCTAAATCCTGGCCTTTTTCAGACACATGCAGATATTCCTCGGAAAAAGGCGCCTGCAAGGACTGGGTCACCGGTTCCAGGCAGCGGCCACATGGCCTCTGCAGGGTAACCGAAACGGTCCCGTCTACCAGAATTATTCTGCCGGTATTGGTTGCCGTGCCCTCTACAGTGAGCGGCCCCTTAAATGAAAGGGTCTCCCCCTGTAATTCCAGGGGAGGCCACTGTGCTTCCAGCTTAAAGGGAAAGGCTTTCCCGGCAATCTTCTTAATTTTGGTCACATCAATGAGCATGGTGTCCACCTCAATATTTTACCAAAGGTAATTATACTTGTAATTAACGGACTTTGTCAACCCCGAAAGAGAACCAAGGTACCTGCCGGCCGTTAGGTCAGATGATTTCATGGTGCCGCAAAACTCTTACATTTGGCCGGAGACCAGGCGTTGGGTGTCTAAGGCAATCATGAGTTCTTCATTGGTAGGAATCACCAAAACCTTAACTGCAGAACCGGCAGCGGAAATGTCAGTTTCCTGGCCCCGCACCTGATTTTTCTCATTGTCCAGGCGAACTCCCAGGTAATCCAAACGGTCGCAGACCATGGAACGGATCAGGATAGAGTTTTCTCCCAACCCGGCAGTGAACACAATGGCATCTACTCCGTTTAGGACTGCCGCATAGGCGCCTATGTACTTTTTCACGTCATAGGCGAAGATATCCAGGGCCAGTTGAGCCCGCTTGTGGCCATCCTTAGCTGCAGCCTCCAGATCCCGGAAGTCACTGGAGAGGCCGGACAAGCCCAGGACACCGCTTTTTTTGTTCAGGAGGTCATTGACCTGCTCAACGGTCAAGCCCTCTTTCTCCATTATAAACATTACAATGGCGGGGTCAATATCCCCACAACGCGTCCCCATCATCAGACCCTCTAAAGGGGTAAAGCCCATGCTGGTGGCCACGGACTTGCCACCGTCCACAGCAGTTATGCTGGCCCCGTTCCCCAGGTGGCAGGTGATGATTTTGGTCGCCGACCGGGGCTTGCCCAGCATTGCAGCGGCTCTTTGGGACACATATTTATGAGAAGTCCCGTGAAAACCGTAGCGGCGGATACCGTATTTTTGGTACAGTTCATAGGGGAGACCGTACAAATACGCATAATCGGGCATGGTCTGGTGGAATGCGGTATCAAATACCCCAGCCTGAAGCACCCCGGGCAGGAGGTGTTGGCAGGCCTTGATGCCAATGATATTGGGCGGGTT
>JAJZTU010000139.1 GCA_021848765.1 Bacillota bacterium | reverse complement strand
TTGTGATTAATACGGGGATTTATGCATTAGAACCGGACATGATTGATTTGATTCCTGAGGATAGTGTAATGAATATGCCGGACTTGTTATTGTTGGCCAAAAAAAGGGGGCTAAAAGTGCAGGTTTACCCAATGAGTTGTTCTTGGTTTGACGTGGGAGAATGGGAAGAATACAAAAAAGCTTTGGAATTCATTACCGGCACTAGGTGTTAACTATGGGCAGCAGGGGATTTTGAAGGAAAAAATGGGGGTAAAATAATGGAATTATCTGGTAAAAAAGTTTTAGTAACCGGTGCAGGAGGATTTATTGGCAGTCACCTGACAGAGCGCTTGAGCGAACTTGGTGCTAATGTAACTGCCTTTATCAGATATAACTCGCGAAATTATTGGGGTTGGCTCGAAGATTCCCGGTGTTTCAAGGATATCAGAATTATTACCGGGGACATTAGGGATTATGACAGTGTAAAAAGTGCAATGAAAGATATAGATATAGTGTTCCACCTGGCTGCTTTAATTGGTATTCCCTATTCATACGAATCTCCTGTTGCCTATCTCAAGACTAATGCCGAAGGGACCTATAATGTATTACAGGCTGCAAGGGAATTGGCAGTAGAAAAGGTTGTCCATACATCTACCAGTGAGGTTTATGGAACTGCCCAATTTGTCCCGATTTCGGAAAACCATCCTATAAACCCCCAGTCGCCTTATGCCGCAACAAAAGCCAGTGCTGACTTTTTGGCCTTATCCTTCTACCGTTCCTTTGACCTTCCCGTTGCTGTAATCAGACCATTTAATACTTACGGCCCCAGACAATCTGCAAGAGCGGTAATTCCTACGATTATAACTCAAATAGCCGGAGGGGCAAGGAAGATAAAGTTGGGTTCCCTGATGCCTACCAGGGATTTGACATTTGTCAAGGACACTGCTGAAGGGTTTATAAGAGTAGCTGAATCAGAGAAATCAGTTGGTGAAGTGATAAATGTCGGCTCAAATTACGAAATATCAATCGGGAATTTAGCAAATCTTATTGCCGCACTTAACGGTGTTGAAATTGAAATCGAGTCTGAGCAGGAAAGGCAAAGACCGGAGAAAAGCGAAGTAGAGAGGCTGTGGGCAGAAACCAAAAAAGCACACGAATTAACGGAATGGTCGCCAAGGTACACATTAGAACAGGGATTAACAGAGACGATTGAATGGATTAAGAGGTATTTACACATTTACAAACCAGACATTTATAATATCTAAAGAAAGGGATAATAGCCTTATGGAACAAGAGGTTTATTTAGATGCGCCGAATCTGGGGCCGGTCGAAAAGGAATATCTGGCAAAGTGCGTGGATTCGACTTTTGTTTCTACAGTTGGCCCCTTTGTTCCGGAATTTGAGGAAAAGTTTGCTCAATATTTGGGTGTTAGAAAGGCGGTTGCTGTACAGAGTGGTACTGCAGCCCTACATATTGCCCTTTATGCTTTAGGTATTGGTCAGGGTGATGAAGTGATTGTGCCGTCTCTCACTTTCATTGCTACCGTCAATCCCGTGTTATATGTGGGTGCCAAACCGGTAATAGTTGATGTAGACCCCAATACGTGGAATATAGATCCAGGTGAGGTGGAAAAAGCGATAACGCCCAGGACCAAAGCGATAATGCCTGTACATCTTTACGGTAATCCTTGTAATATGGATGTCCTGATAGAAATAGCGAAAAAATATAACCTTTATGTTATAGAAGATGCTACAGAAAGCTTGGGTGGAGTTTACAAAGGAAAATATACCGGTACGTTTGGGGATATAGGTTGTTTTAGTTTTAATGGTAATAAATTAATAACTACCGGTGGGGGCGGGATGATAATAACTGATGATCCTGAAAAAGTGCAACGCATTAAGTTTTTAGTAAACCAAGCCAGAGACAGTGCAAAGGGTTATTATCATCCGGAAATGGGTTTCAACTATAGGATGACAAATCTAGAGGCGGCTTTAGGCTTAGCCCAACTGTCACGACTCGGGGAGTTTTTGGCACAAAAAAGAGCGTTTCGGCGGATTTATCAGGAAATACTCGGTGATCTATCATGTATAAGGTTTCAAATGGAGCATGAAGGGACAGAGGGCAGTTATTGGTTGAATTGCATCAGGTTTATTCATGATTTTGATATAAATGAGTTAGCTAATAAATTGACTGAAAAAGGTATTCCAACCAGAAAGGTTTTTATGCCAACGGGTGAAATGTCCTACCTGAAAGAGTACTCGAAGCCGTGTCCTCAAGCTTTTAAAATATTTGATCAAGGAATCTGTTTACCAAGTTCTACGTTAAACAGTATAAATATGCTAGAAAGGGCAGCTTTAACTATAAGGAGGGTTCTGGTTGGATAAGAAAAAAATAATCTTGATAGGTGGTGGCGGACATTGTAAGGTTGTAATATCACAACTGAAAATGTTAGATGGCTTTGAGATTGCAGGTATTCTAGACAATTTTAAGTCTGAAGACAGCTTAATAAATGATATAAAGGTTGTAGGTACTGATGATAATTTAGCAGGTTTTTATGCCACAGGTATTCAATATGCCTTTATTACTGTTGGGAGTGTTAGCGATAATATAAAGCGGCAAAAATTGTTCATTAAGGCGAAAGCAATCGGATTTACTTTTCCGGTTATCATTTCACCTATGGCAATAATCGATGACACCGTTAATGTAAGTGAAGGAACGGTCATTATGCCCGGATGTGTAGTCAATACAGACTCGTTTATCGGCAAAAATTGTATTATCAATACCGGTACAATAATAGAACATGATTGTAGAATTGAGGACCATTGTCATCTAGCTCCTGGGGTAAAAGTTGCCGGTGGAGTTGCAATAGGTGATCTGAGCATGATTGGTATTGGAAGTTCAATTATCCAAGGTGTGAAAATAGGCAGGAATGTGACAGTTGGTGCAGGTTGTGTAGTGATAAATGATATTCCTGACAACTCAGTAGTAGTGGGAAATCCGGGGAGATTAATTAAGAAAAAAGCCTTTGAACCGGTTAGAGAAGGTGATTTGCCTGAAAGTTGAAATTATTGCGGCAAGAATAGCTAGGGGAGCAGAGAGAACAAGGAGGAAAAGAACATGCGGATTTTAGTCAACGGGCAGGAAATAAATTATGAAGCAGGATTGTCCCCGGGGGAGATTATTCCCGCTCTGGAGCAGGTGTTCCGGGAAGATAGGCTGGTGGTAATAGGTATCCGGGTTGACGGGATTGCCGTTACGGAAGATTTGGTGACAATACTTGAGAAAAACCAACCTCAGGAGGTTGCCATAACGGTAGTCTCGCTGGAAGAAGTGGTTTACAGCGGGCTGGGCCATGTAAGTGAGGGAATTCCAACCCTGACGGCCGCAATATATAAGATTGTTGAGTTAATCCAGTCAGGTAACGAGGGGGAAGGGACTCTACGTTTTCTCGATGTTATCTCCCAATTGGAAGAAATACTGACAATATTCAAGCATACCGTTGACTATGTGACAGGTTTGCCTGTAGATCTTGACGGAAGGAGGTTCCTTGATGAACTGAATACCTTCCAGCAGCGGGTGGGGGAGTTGCTGGGAGCATGGGAGAACCGGGATTTTGTTTTAATTAGTGATTTGTTGGAATATGAACTGGTACCCCAATTGGAGACATTTCAGGAACAAACGGCAGTCTTGCTGCAGAAAATAAAGCTATAACCAAGTATTGATCTGAAAAATACAGTCTGTGCATTAATATGAACAATCAGTCTATGAAGGACCGTCGAGGTGCAATTAATGAAGGCTTTGCTGGAGGGTAAGAAAATCCTCGTTATAGGTGGTACCGGTTCTTTGGGTCAGAGCCTGATCAAGGCGATCCTTAACTACCGGCCGCAAGTTATTCGGATTTTCAGCCGGGATGAAGATAAACAGCATGAATTGCAGCAGGACTTGGGTAGTAAACCTTATCTGCGCTACCTAATCGGGGATATCCGGGATAAAGACCGGCTGCGGCGGGCTATGGATGGGATTGAGATGGTATTTCACCTGGCAGCGTTAAAACATGTCCCATCCTGTGAATATAATCCTTTCGAGGCGGTTAAGACCAACATTATCGGTACCCAGAACGTTATTGACCTGGCCATGGAACTGAATGTGGAAAAGGTCATCTATACCAGCAGCGACAAGGCCATCAGTCCTGCCAACACCATGGGGGCCACCAAGCTGGTGGCTGAGAGACTTATGTCTGCGGCCGACTACTATAAGGGGACAAGCCGGACGGTTTTTGCCGCTGTACGGTTTGGAAATGTCATGGGTTCCCGGGGTTCAGTTATCCCGTTGTTTAAAAGACAGATAGTAAACGGTGGTCCGGTTACGGTTACCGTGCCGGAAATGACCAGGTTTATGATGAGCCAGGGCCAGGCCGTGCAGCTGACACTGGAAGCAGCACAAAGAGCCCGGGGAGGGGAGATTTTTGTCCTGAAGATGCCGGTAGTCCGGGTTATCGACCTGGCTCAGGTATTTATTGAAGAATTCGCTCCCCGGTGTGGTTACCGGCCTGAAGAAATCGAAACTGAAATAATCGGTTTAAGGCCGGGGGAAAAGTTATTTGAGGAATTAATGACCCAGGAAGAAGCCAAATACGCTATGGAATTTGACCACATGTTTGCCATTCCGCCCAGCTATATCGGGGGACCCTTTAATTATGCGGGCGCGAGGCCGGCAACTCAAAAAACATATAGTTCAAAAGATGTTGAACCCCTATGCAAAGAGGGACTGCGGGAGTTGTTGTTCAGAGAGGGCTTAATCGAACAACGCAGGAAATAAGACTAAACTTCGCCGTAGATGAGGAGGAATTTCCGGGTGAAAGTTTTGGTGACCGGGGGCGCCGGGTTTATCGGGCGCTGGGTAGTTAATCAACTTTTGCTTGATAACCATGAGGTATGGGTTTTAGACGACCTGTCCAATGGCGAGGCGCAAAACTTGGCGGAATTCATGGGTCAGGAAAATTTTAAGGCATTTATACAGGGAGATATTCAGGATGGCCCTCTCCTGGAGGAAATCTTTAAGATACCCTTGGATATCTGCTACCACCTGGCAGCCAGTATCAATGTTCAGGATAGTATTGATGACCCTAAAACTACTTTTAATAATGATGTTGTGGGTACCTTTAATCTTCTGGAACGGTGCCGGAGCAGGGGGACCAAAATGGTCTTCATGAGTACCTGTATGGTTTATGCCCAGGCCCAGTCAGACCAGGGGGTTAGCGAGCAGTGGCCTACCAAACCTGCTTCGCCATATGCCGGGGCGAAAATTGCCGGTGAAAACCTGGTGTTGTCCTACTACTATGCCTACCGCCTACCGGTAGTAGTGCTCCGGCCGTTTAATACCTATGGGCCCTTTCAGAAAAGCTCGGGGGAGGGCGGGGTAGTGGCCATTTTCATCCAGCGCAACCTGCAGGGCGAAACCTTAAATATCTATGGTGACGGCACCCAGACCCGGGACCTGCTTTATGTAGAAGACTGTGCCCGGTTTGTAACCATGGCCGGTTATTCCCAGGACGCTGATGGCCATATCCTTAATGCCGGCTTGGGGCGGGATATCTCCATTAATGACCTTGCCCGTTTAATTGCAAGTTCACCTGAACAGATTCAACATGTCCCCCATATCCATCCCCAGAGCGAGGTGCCCAAATTATTGTGTGATTTCAGCAAGGCCAAGAGCATGCTTGGCTGGGAGCCTGGGGTAAGTTTGGAAGAGGGTATCAGGCGTACTGAAGCCTGGATCAGGGATAAAGAAAGCTAACGCAACACAAGGAAAGTAGGGGAGTTTAATGAGGGGATTGCCGGCTATTTGCGGGGGAGAACCGGTCCGGCAGGAATTTTTGCCTTATGCCCGGCAGTCGGTAGATGAAAGCGATATTGCGGCAGTGGTTGAGGTCCTGTGCAGTCCCTTTCTGACTACCGGTCCTAAAATTCAGGAATTTGAACAAAAGTTTGCTGATTATGTAGGGGCAAAGTATGCGGTAGCCGTGGCTACCGGGACGGCTGCCCTTCATGCAGCGGTTTTTGCCGCCGGAATCAATCCCAGGGATGAAGTAATCACCACCCCAATGACCTTTGCGGCCTCGGCCAACTGTGTCCTTTACCAGGGCGGCCGGGTAGTTTTTGCCGATATTGACCCCCAAACCTATAACATTGACCCTGAAGATATTGCCCGTAAAATCACTGAACGTACGAAAGCCATCATTCCGGTGGATTATACCGGTCAGCCGGCAAGACTTGATGTTATCAAAAAAATTGCCGCTGAGTTTAACCTGCCGGTTATTGAAGATGCCGCCCATGCCCTTGGTGCGGCCTATCAGGGACAGAAGGTAGGTTCAATCAGCGACCTGACCACTTTTAGTTTTCACCCGGTCAAACATATTACTACCGGTGAAGGTGGTATGGTAACTACAAATGATCCCGGTTTATATGAAAGGCTGCTTCTCTTCCGCAACCACGGCATTACCCGGGATAAACGGCTGCTCATGGAGGATCACGGACTTTGGTATTATGAGCAGCAGGCCCTGGGTTATAACTACAGAATCACTGATTTCCAGGCTGCCCTGGGGATTAGCCAGTTGGCCAAAAGCGAGATGTTCTTAGCGGTACGACGCCGGTATGCCGGGATTTATAATGAGGCCTTTAAGGACCTGCCGGGGGTAATTGTCCCCTGGCAGGCGGAGGATGCCCGGTCCTCCTGGCATCTGTATGTCCTCCAACTGGAGTTGGAGAAGCTCAAAGCAGGGAGAAAAGAGATTTTTGAGGCTATGTTGGCGGAAAACATCGGGGTAAATGTGCATTATATTCCGGTGTACCTGCATCCCTATTACCAATCCCACGGGTATAGACCCGGGTTATGTCCGGAAGCCGAGAAACTGTATGAGCGCATGCTGACCTTGCCCCTGTTTCCAGGGATGACTGAAGGGGACGTCCGGGACGTCATAGAAGCGGTGAGCAAGGTGGTAACGTATTTTAGTATATAGCAGTTGTTCATATTTTGATGAAAGTTGCTATTTCGCCGTCTGAGATAAGTTCTGGTTGTAGGACACTCCGAGGAAGTGGCTTATGGAAAATATTTTTGAGCACAACTTAAAGCGCCTCCGGGAATGCCGCCCGCAGCTCTGGCAGGTAGTACAGGACTTCAGCCCCGGGGAGATTAAACTTGAACCCGCCAGGGATGGAGCATTCACTTGCAAGATTAAACGGGATGGCACGGAGCGGTATATATACAGCAAATACGCTCCCCGGAAAGTTAAGGTGGAGCTTCCGGAGCTGGCAACAGGTGTGAAACTGGTTGTCCTCGGTTTAGGATTGGGTTACGAATTGGAGGAGATTTTGGCTTCGGTTTCCCAGGAGCAGGAGATTTATGTGGTGGAGGCTAACCCGGAGTTTTTTTACCACCTGCTGGCTACCCGGGATTTACATAGTCTGCTGCAGGACAGGCGGGTGCATTTCCTTTTCGGCAGGGAAGCGTACACAGCGCTGCCGCTGTCCGGGGAAATTGCCTTTTGTGAAAATAACCGGCTTACCGTCCTGTATCCTGCCTATTATGCCGCAATCCGCAACAACTGCGGCCATAATAGTTGCCACCCTAACACCCGTGACACCGATCTGAGAGTTGCCATTTATGAACACCCGACTTTTGCCGGGGACCTGGTGGAAGCTTTCAGCGACCTGGGTTTTAAAGTGAAGAGCATGAAATGGTGGCAGGAGGATGAGGGCATTTTCCGGGACTTGTCCAGGTTCCGGCCCACTTTTGTGTTATCCATTAACCTGAGTCCGAGACTGGTGGAAATTTGCGAACAGCTGCAGCTTCCTTATGCGGCCTGGACGGTGGATACTCCTGCCTTCACCCTGTATCAGGAAAAGAGCCGCAAACCCCATGTCCTGAATTTTATCTATGATTCCAATGTGGTAGAAAAGTTAAGCAGCATCGGATTAGAGAATGTCTATTACTTGCCGGCGGCAACCAACACCAGGCGTTTGGGCGCCCCCCTGGAAGACGGTGATGAGCGGCAGTACAGTTGTGATGTAAGCTTTGTGGGGTCTACTGCGCTCAATAATGAATACAGAAACTTGTACGCAGGCCGTCTGGAGCCCTGGTTAGAAAAATTGCTGGAAGAAATCATGGAGGAGCAGGTCAGGTGTCCGGAGGAGTTCATCTTACCCGCCTTAATCAACCGGTATGACCAGTCGCTCAACCTGGATATTACCGGGCAGATTCTGCAGCAAACCGGAGTGGAACTGACACCCCTTGACTACCTGTCTGACTTCGAGCGGGTGGTCTACCACCTGGCCAAGGAAATCAGCGGCCGCTACCGGAGGCAGGTCATCAGCCGCCTGGGAGCAAAGTTCGGGGTGGATGTGTACGGGGATGAAGGGTGGAAGCAAACAGACCCTACGGGCAGTCAGGTCAGGTTCCGGGGTCAGGCCCGGCACTACCTGGACCTCCACCGGATCT
>JAJZTU010000138.1 GCA_021848765.1 Bacillota bacterium | reverse complement strand
ACAGCTGAAGCGCTGGCCTGTCAAGTTCCGCTGCTCATTGTTGATCCGATTCCCGGGCAGGAAACCCGGAATGCTGATTTCCTGCTCAATCACGGAGTTGCTATGAAGGCTGCTAACCCCCGGGAAATCATCCCCACTTTACAGCAGTTCATGAACTCCCCCTTAAGAAAAAAGCAGATCAAAGAAATGGCCGCCCTACTGGGAAAACCCAGGGCAGCCGCGGACATCGTTGACCGAATTGAAAAACAATATCTGAATCAGTAAGTTGTTGTTCCACCGGTAATTATCAGCTTAATGGATTCGGCGGGCTACAATGGAATATTCCTCCTCTCCTCCCCGGGGGTAATAATCAAATCCGTTTTCCTCCAGGATTTCGAGCCAGCGGCCTATTTCAGTTCTGTCTAACCGGTTGAGGGTGATGTTAATCGTATCCACGGAACCTACCTGAGGAAGTACCTCCATTAACCGGTGTGCCCGTTCCCACTCGCTACCCACGTTACGAAAATCCAGCCGAATGTCACTCATTTCCAGACCCCCCTTTTCAAGGTAACTACCTTTAGTGTGTATTAAAAGGTAATAATTATACTGAAGATTTTCAATTAAGATATAGTTATTACCCAGAGAGGAGCAATGATTGTGAAAAAAATCCTTAAAGCCTGTTGCTTGGTTTCCACTGCACTCATACTTTTAACCTCAGGATGCTTCTGGTCCAAGCCTGAACCCGGTATAGATTTCGGGCCGGTCTCCGGAGGCCATTCCGGTCAAAAACCCAAAGTACCCAAAGAGGACCCTGCTCATATTACCCTTACCAAAAACCAGGTTACTTTCTCGGCGAGCAAAAAACCCAAGTATTTTGACAAGAATATGATTGTCCCCGCAGAAGGCAAGGTAGTGGCCGGCTTATTTATATCCATTACTAACGACACCCAGACCGACCTGCTCATAGATCCCAAGTTCGTTGAAATCACCACTGATGACGGCCAGAAACACAGCTACTCGGAAACCAAGACTTCCATAACCGGCAAGGGAGCCTTCAAAACTTTGCCTCTCCCCTCCACCTTTCGTGGCGGGGGCTTAATCCTGTTTGAAATTAAGGACGGAGCCCAAATTCAGTCGGTAAAATATGATGACCATAGGGGTCATGCCTTTAATGTGACCCTGTTGGAGTCACCAAAAAAGGTCTGAGCCCCCTAGACACTACCCCCGATTTATGGTACTTTATGTAGAAGGAGTTTTTGCCTAGCCGGGCTTTCTGTGCCCAAAAGAACAAGGGGGAGTCAAGAAGAAATGGGAAAGAATCTGGTACAGAAAATCTTAAAACAACACCTGATATCCGGTGAGTTGGACCCGGGTAAAGAAATAGCCATCAAAATAGACCAAACCCTCACTCAGGATGCCACCGGCACCATGGCCTACCTGCAGTTTGAGGCCATGGGAGTCCCAAAGGCCAAGACTGAATTATCCATTAGCTATGTAGACCATAATACCCTGCAAAACGGGTTTGAAAATGCCGATGACCACAGATTCTTGCAAACCGTGGCCGCCAAACACGGAATTTACTTCTCCCGTCCCGGAAACGGCATCTGCCACCAAGTACACCTGGAACGCTTCGGCAAGCCCGGAAAAACCCTGTTGGGTTCTGATTCCCACACCCCCACAGGTGGCGGTATCGGGATGATTGCCATCGGAGCCGGAGGCTTAGATGTTGCCGTAGCTATGGGTGGTGGCCCCTTCTACCTCACTACACCCAAGGTAGTGAACATTCATCTCACCGGCAAACTGCAGCCCTGGGTTTCCGCTAAAGACGTAATCCTGGAAGTCCTGCGCCGCCTGACCGTAAAAGGCGGAGTAGGCAAAATCATGGAATATACCGGCCCCGGTGTAGCAACCCTCACCGTCCCTGAGCGGGCCACCATCACCAACATGGGAGCAGAACTGGGAGCCACCACCTCCATTTTCCCCAGTGACCAGGTCACCAGGGCCTTCCTGGCAGCCCAAGGCCGGGGGCAGGACTGGGTAGAACTCCTGCCTGATGCTGATGCCACCTATGACGAAACCATCGCAATAGACCTTAGTTCCCTGGAGCCCATGGTGGCTAAGCCTCACAGTCCCGATGCGGTAGCAACGGTCAGGGAAGTGGGGTCCATCAAGGTAAATCAGGTAGCTATCGGCAGTTGCACCAACTCTTCTTACGCCGACCTCATGCGCGTAGCCGCCATCCTCAAGGGTAAAACTGTCCACCCTGACACCAGCCTGGTGGTTTCCCCAGGTTCTAAGCAGGTCTTTGAAATGCTGGCCAGAAACGGAGCCCTGGCAGACATCATCTCTGCCGGCGCCCGGATTCTGGAATGTGGTTGCGGACCATGTATAGGCATGGGCCAATCCCCCTGCACTGCCGGGGTATCCGTCCGGACCTTTAACCGGAACTTCGAGGGCCGGAGCGGCACAAAGGACGCCCAGGTCTACCTGGCCAGCCCTGAAGTAGCTGCGGCTGCAGCTTTGACAGGCGTGCTTACCGACCCCAGAGCGTTGGGCGAGTTCCCCACCATTCCTGTCCCGGAAAGCTTCCTGATTGATGACAGCATGGTCCTCCCCCCGGCTGAAGATGCCAGCCAAGTTGAAGTATTCCGGGGTCCTAACATCAGGCCGCTCCCTATCAATCAGCCCATGCCCGGGGAACTTAAGGGAGAGGTGCTCTTAAAAGCAGAAAACAATGTCTCCACCGACCATATCATGCCTGCAGGGGCCAAGGTGCTACCCCTGCGCTCCAACATCCCCGCCATCTCTCAATACGTCTTCGCAGGGGTTGACCCTACCTTCGCTGACCGGGCTAAAGCAGCCGGAGGCGGCTTTGTGGTAGGCGGTCAAAATTATGGCCAAGGCTCCAGCCGGGAGCACGCTGCCCTGGCCCCCATGTACCTGGGCATCAAGGCCGTCCTGACCAAATCCTTTGCCCGCATCCACCGGGCCAATCTGGTTAATTTCGGCATTCTGCCACTGACTTTTGTCCACGAGTCCGACTATGACAAAATTTCTGCCGGAGACTGCCTGGTTCTTCCCAACATCCGGGAAGGGCTGAATTCCGGCAATACCTTAAAAGTAGTCAACACCACCACCGGGCAAGAAATTACCGTCGCTCACGACCTGAGCCGGCGCCAGAAAGAAATCATGCTAGCCGGCGGCCTCCTGAACTACACCAGACTAAACAGCTAACAACGGAAACCCCGCCCACCTCCTCCGAGGCCGGGCGGGGTTTTCCCTAATAGTACATACTCTCACAACCGGTTTCCCAAAGGAAACCGGCTTCTTTTTAGCAGAGGGACCTATTTAACTCATCTACCGCTTGTAAAAAACGGGTGAAGCTTCTCATCGGTATCATAATCAGCCCAGGGGACTTTAGCTCTGACCGCTAAACTGTTCAAGATCCAATAAAGAATAATGGCTAAGATAAATCCGTTTAACCCCGGAAGTCCGTATTCAAAACTCACTGACGGTCCGGCCTGAGTTGCCGCCTGATTTGTCCAGTAATTAATGGCTGCTGCCAAAAACCAACTGAGATAAGCCACGGGATTCCACCTGCGTTTTACCTGCATAATCTCAGGAAGCTTTTGTTTTCTGATGAACCAGTACTCTGCCACCAGGATACCCCCAACCGGTGGAATTACCGAGGACAAAAAGCCAATAAAGGCATCAATGGCTGCCAAGGCTCCCACAGAATACTGAATCAAAATTGCCAGGAAAGGCGCAATTAAGCCAAGACTAATGGCAAAAACAGTTTTAGGCTGCTGAAAGGCATTTGCAAATTGAAGTGAAGCCGACCAAGCACAAGGTACGTTAGTAGCCCACATTGCTGCCAAATAAAGGAGCAGGACAGCAAAACTTGCTCCGGCACCCAGTTTGGTACTGGCCTCCACCGGATTCCAGGTTGCCCCAAAGGTACTGGCAGCGGTTAGGGCGCCAAGAATCAACACTAAGGACTCACCGATTATCAAACCGATAGGTGGGGCTATATAAGCAGCAGCATCTGTTTTACCTAAGCGGACAAAATCCGGACTGGTTATCGCCCCAAACAACCAGGCACCCATCACCAGAGTAACACCTTTGACAAAAGAAATGGGTTGGGGTGGATGATAGGTGTTCAAAATCACCTGCATCCCACCGACGTTACTGACTAATACACTCATTACATATAGCAAGGGAAGCACAATCAGAGGAATTGAAATCCAGCTAACCCATTTCGGGCCTTCAAAACCAAAAAATAAAGGTACTACCGTCAAAAGAGTTGAAACTAAGACGCCTACGAAAAAGCCCCAGCGGGCCAACTCCGGATTAAATAGCTGGAACATGTTTTGAAAAGCATTGGCAAATATCCAATAACAAAAGGTTAGCCAGCCTAACTGGACAATACCGCAAAAAACAGAGGGAATAATCGACCCCCGGTGTCCAAAGGGGTACCGGGTCAACATGGAAAAACCCAATCCAAGACGCCGCCCGATTAAACCGGTAGTAATTGAGAGCAGCGCCAGAATCGCATTTCCAAGCACAATGGCAGCCACTGCTGACTTAAATGACATGCCTAGACCGACAATTCCTCCTACCATGATGGTAGCAAACTGGACTGTATATCCCAACCAAATAGCGCTAAGGGATGCTGTACTTTTTCGGTCATCAAGGGGCACCTGTTCAATGTCATAGTCGTATCCCCTTTGGTTTACCCGGGAAAGAGTACCACGTAATCCACCCATAATTGCACTTCCCTTCTTAGTTGTCAAATGCTACCAAGGAATTTGTCAACGGTCTACTGATTTGCACCAAATACCTTACGGTTTTTACTTGAACAATTCCCTTTGCGTCACCTCCACCCGGCTTTTTCCAAAGTCCGGTTTGATAAATGAACAATTCCTTTTGTCATCACCTCCCTCTGATTTTGTCGTAATGTATGCCTGTTAGAATACCTAATCTATCCTTATACGCAAGAAACGTTCCAAAAAGTGGACGGGAAGTGGACATTTTTCTAATTGTCGTTATTGGAAGTAGATGGTGCTATTTTCTAGTCCGACTGTAGGAATTTACCCTGTTGGATAAAACTCGCGCTGAATTAACCTTCAACACCAACAAAAAGCGTCTCAGAGTTGCAACAGATGGTAGTATATCGTACCACACGGAAATCCAGTGCTAAAGCCATTGTTCGTCCACCTTGCCCGGCGTGATGGTACAAATCGCTACCAAGGCCTGAGACTTCAGGTAGTTACAATAACCGCTCCGCCCGGAGTTAACCCCGGCCTCCCGGTAACACAACCACTCGCTCCGCAAATGCTACCACTCGCCAACAGATAAAACCGCCCTATCCTCCCATGAGGTCCGGCGGTTTTATCTGTTCAGGCCATTTTTCGACAGTTTGGCAAGCCATTGTTACCGGTGAAGGCCATTTCGTTGACCATGCCCCCTATTTCAGCTTATATTGGGTATATGGAGTGTTTGAGCCAAAAAGTACAAACCTCGCGGACATGGGCAGCACTGGGGGGACTTACGTGATTTATGTTGACACTATGCAGCAAACTGAACCATTTAACTATCTCGATGGAGAAACCCTGAAGGAATTTCTCCCCAAGTTTCAGTCCCAGTTATTCACCAAAGCAACCTATATCTTTCGCCAGGGCGAGACCTCCAAAGGGGTTCTATTCATCGTAGTATCCGGTCTGGCTGAAATCATTATCACCAACGAAAAGGACGAAGACTCAGTTGTGGGTGTCCGCAAACCCCATGAATTCCTCGGGGAAACTGTCCTCTTTTTCCCGGACAAGAGTTATCCGGCATCTGCCAAGGCTGTGGAGGACACCCTCTGTCTCATGGTGCCCAAGGCCGAGTTTGAAGCCCTCCTCCAAAAAAACACTGCCTTTTCCGGTTATTTCACCAGGCTGCTGGCCGACCGTATGCGCAGCCTGTACGAAGAAGTTGTCCTGGAGCAATCTTACCTGGCCTCAGGCTTGGAATCCAAGCCCTTTCGCAAAAGAGTCGTAGATATAATGTCTTCCCCGGTTATCACCTGCTCAGCCGGCCACAAAATTCACCAGGTCGCCCAAATCCTCACGGAACATAACATCAGCGCAGTGGTAGTGGTGAACCAGCAAGGCCAACCGGTGGGTATTATTAATCACAAGGATTTGGTCAGCAAGGTTCTGAGCGTATATCCGATTGACTCCGAACTCACTGCTGACATGATTATGAACCCCAACCCTGTTTCCCTTCCGCCTAACGCCTTCTATTACCAGTCTCTCCTGGCCATGGTGCAGAACCAGTGCCGGCATGTGCTGATTATGGACGGTGACAACCTAATAGGCATCGTATCCATGCACGACATCATCAAATCCCGCAGCTCCGGCGCCCTTAACACCGTAGACAACATAGAATCCCGTAAAACAGTGCAGGGCTTGGCTGATTCCACCTCAGAAGTAGATAAAGTGCTCACCGCAATGGTGGCGGAGAATGCCTCAGCTGAAGAGATTTTCGAGGTCATCAGCGAATTCTATGACCGCATTACCCGCAAGATAATCCAGATTGCTGAGGCGGAAATGATCGCTGAAGGCTTCGGCCCTCCCCCGGTAGACTACTGCTGGATTACCATGGGCAGTGGCGGACGCAGGGAACAAACCCTGCGCACCGACCAGGATAATGGCATTATCTATCAGGACGTACCGGCCGGCCAGTCCGAAAAAGTAGCCGATTATTTCTCCCGCCTGGCCGGCAAAGTAGTAGAAGGCCTCTACCAGTGCGGCTTTGCCAAGTGTAAGGGCAATGTCATGGCCACCAATCCGGAGTGGTGCCGCCCTTTGCGGCAGTGGTACCGGGTCGTTAGCCAGTGGGTTAGTGAACCCGTCCCGGCCATGGTGAGGTTCCTGACCATCTTTCTGGACTTCCGTCCCGTCTATGGTCAGAAACAGCTGGCCCAAGATTTGCGCCAATTTGTCCTGCGCCGTTTTCAGGAATCACCGGTCATGCTGCACTTCCTGGCCAAGGACGACCTGGAACACAAGGTTCCCCTAGGCTTTTTCCGCCAGTTCATCACTGAAAAGAGCGGTGAGCACAAGGATGAAATTGACCTTAAGCGGGCGGTATGTGTCCATGTGGTGGACTGTGTGCGAATTTTCGCCTTTAAGGCAGGGATCACAGAAACCACTACCTTCGGGCGCCTGCGGGCCTTAAAGGCTTCAGGGACCATGGCCGAGGAGGATGTTGACTTTTTCTTTACCACCTATGAAACCCTGATGAGTATTCGCCTGAAAGTGAATTTAGAAAAATTCGCCCAAGGCCTACCTGCTGATAATTATATTAATCCCCACAAGCTTAGTAAAAGGGAGACCAGCATCCTTAGACACTCATTCCTGGCCGTCTCCCGCCTCCAAAACTTTACCGGGGCTACCTTTAGAGTAGAAGGGTATTAAGTTTTCCCCAGAAAGTATCAGGTACCCCGGGTAGAAAGGGATGATTGCCTTTGATGGAAGATAGTGCAGGGAAGAAAATGCTTCGTTTCCTATTAAAGAGTTTTGTAGAGCCCGAGACCACCGGTGACCAGCCCGCTGTTTCCGGAGCTGCTATTGTGGACCTTAGGGATAAAACTAAGGCATCACACTGCAGGGTGGATTTAAATCAGCCTCTGCTGAACACCAGATTTGTTGTGTTCGATACCGAAACCACCGGCCTGCATCCCTTCGGGGGAGATGAAATAACCTCCATTGGGGCTGTAGTGATCGAAAACGGTGAGCTGCGGCGTGACCTGACCTATCACCAACTGGTGAATCCCTACCGTTCTATCCCCAGAATAGCTACGGAGATCACAGGCATCACCGAGGAAATGGTAGCCGGCCAGCCCGATGTCTTTGAAGCTCTGCGCAGCTTTTTGGACTTCGCCCGGGACAGTGTCCTGGTGGCCCATAATTCGGACTTTGACCTTAACTTCATTAACCTCAAGCTGAGAAAGTTCTGCAAAACCAAAATCCAGCACAATACCCTGGACACCATGGTCATGGGCATGTCGCTTTACCCCTCTGAGCCTAACCACACTTTGGATTATATGTGTGCTAAACACAGCATTACCGTAATTGACCGCCATACAGCCCTTGGTGATGCCCTCATCACCGCCGAGCTTTTCCTGGAGTTTCTTTATATGCTGCACAAGCGCAGCATCAACACCCTAAAGGACCTGTACAGCTTCCTGCATTGGAAATCATTTATTTGAACCTCCCACCTCCAGGTATTTTCTTAACCGGGTTTGAGAAACAAGTGACCTCCGCAAAGCTATTACAGCTTCACGGAGGTCTTCGTTGTTAATGCCAACTCATTTCCTTTCCTTCAGTTCTTTCCGGTCTCCTTAATTCCTTCAGTTCTTTCCGGTCTCCTTAATTCCTTCAGTTCTTTCCGGTCTCCTTAATTCCTTCAGTTCTTTCCGATCACCCTAATTCCTTCAGTTTCCCAGTGAGTCTCATAAACTCATTCCTGTCTCTTCTATCCAGGGCTCCGTCAATTAGCCGCAGAATCTCCTGCCTCCTCCGGGGCTGGGGTATGCCTTTATCGGGACAAAAAG